>JAITFN010000010.1 GCA_031281345.1 Candidatus Fibrimonadaceae bacterium | reverse complement strand
GGCGCAGGACCGCATACAATGCAATGGGACGAAGGCTGGGGTGCCATCAACGATTGGTTCAACCGTGGTGCAGTACTCAAATACGAAACAGCAAGCGGAACTTGGTCAAATGTATCGCCGGAAAATTTTATAGAACCAGAAGCAGATAGCAAATACAACAGCCCGGGCGAGTATGTAGCGTGTTATGGCGGCGTTTCCATAAATCAATCCAATCCACAAGAAATAGTTGTATCTTCCATAGGTTACAGAGGACCTCAATTCTGGAAAGTGCCGGGGGCGGGAAATTCTTGGAAAGACCAATGGGGTTCTAATATTTATCACTCAAAAGACGGCGGAAAAACTTGGGCTCCTGCTTTCCAGTATTATTGGATTGATGGAGGCAACTATCCAACCTTTGAGCAGATGAACGAGAACGGAATTAGCTGGATGTTCAACAGTTCAATACATTGGAGTGGCAGCGTTGCATTTGACCCCTTCAATTCAAACAAAGTTTGGGTTACTTCGGGCAACGGCGTATTCGCAACCTCAAATATAAAGGATTATTCTTATGATAGCACAGAAAGCTGGAATATCAAATTGATTCAAAAATCTTTGTGGAAAGTTATGTCTCATGGCATTGAGGAAACTGTCCCTGGCGAGGTGGTGAGTATTCCGGGCGGTCCCTTGGTTTCTGCCATTTTAGATTACGACGGGTTTCGCCACGATGATATTACAAAATACCCCTCTAACCGCCACCTTACAGATGTGAGCGGCGAAAAAGTTAGTTTGGGAAATACTCGTGCTCTTGCCTATGCTCCAAAATCTGGCAAGCTCGTAAAAGTTTCCGATGCTCGTGTGTACGAAGGTCAATACAACGATATTCCCATTTCACCGCTCCAGTTTTCAAGCGACAAAGGTTCAACTTGGAGCGTGACAACTCATCCGAGCGGTGCGCCTAACAGCAACTTGAAAGGCGGTTTTTCAGTAGCCATTTCCACAGATGGCGAAGTTGTTCTATGGACTCCGTTAGAGGGAGCAACCGAAGGTGACCAAGTTGTTCAGCGCTATGCAAATGCTTGGAGCACCGTGAGCGGTATTAACGGTTCTTATGTGGTTGGAGATCCAGAAAATGCCAATATTTTCTATGCCTATAATCGCAAAAGCGGTGCAATGTCAAAGAGTACAGACAAGGGTATTAGTTTCTCCAAAGTATCAACTCCGGGTACAAGCGATTTTAGCAAGTTCAGATTAGTTCCAAACAAAGAAGGCGACATCTGGTTGCCACTCACGGAAAATGGTCTTGCCCGCTCAACGAATGGTGGGGCAAGTTTTAGCCCCATATCCACAGTATCTTATTGCGAGGCGGTTGGCTTTGGCAAAGCAGCCGAGGGCAAAACTTTCCCAACTGTATTCATTTTTGGAACCGTTGGCAGCGCAACAGGCGTTTTTATGTCAACAGACGAAGGCGAAAGCTGGGTTAGGGCAAATGATGATGAGCACGAATACGGTGGTTTGGCAAACGGCGAGTTTGTGGTTGGCGATATGAATGTTTATGGTCGTGTTTATATGAGCACAGCAGGGCGCGGGATAGTTTACGGCGAGATAACAGGAACTACCACGCCTATTGTAAAACCTGTATCGATTGCCGATGCAGCAAAGCAAAACGCTTCACTTCCTATATACTATTCCATAAAAGGCGAACCGCTTGGAAATGTAAAACCGCAAAAAGCGGGCGTTTATATAGTTAAGCAGGGAAGTTCAGTTCAAAAAATTTCGGTGAGGTAAATATGAAAAAGCAATTTGTAATTTGCGTTCTTCTCATGTCGTTTCAGTTTTTGAATGCGGCAATCATAGAATCTGTTGGCTGGTTAGAGACTTTTTACGTGAGATGGAACAAAGAAGCTTGCGCAGCCAAATACAACGTCTATTACCGAGGGGCAGGAGCCTCTGCGTGGACCAAAATAGACGACCAGTTAATTCGCGAATACAATGACCATTTCCGTGCCGATGTTTTGGGACTTAAAGCTGGTACTTACGAAGTACGTGTAGTACTTGTAAATGGGGGAACCGAGGGGAACTCAATGACCGCTACAGGCATTCAGGTTAGCGCGCACGAGCGAACCGGATTTGCCTTTATGAGCGGCGTTGTTCCGGGTGCATACAAAGCAGACGGCACTCTCAAAGACAATGCGCAGATTATTTATATAACAGACCAGAATAAAAACACTGTGAATTTTGCAGTAAAAACGGCAAGCAACGGAAGCACAACGGCAAGCGCAGGGGTGGGCGCCATAGTTAAGAGCATAGAAAAAGGCTATGAAGACAGACCCATAGTTTTTAGATTTATAGGCAAGGTAACCGATGTTGGCATGAGCAACCTTGACGGGGGCGACATTACCATCAAAGACAACAGCAAAACCGCCACCAACTACTTGACTTTTGAAGGAGTGGGCAACGATGCCACAATCTACGGTTTTGGTTTCAAAACAGCCAGAGCATCAAATCTTGAAATACGTAATCTCGGCATAATGCTCACCAACTCCACAGAGGGAGACAACGTAGGCATAAATACCAATAGCAAACATATATGGATACACAACAACGATATGTTCTACGGAAACCCCGGAAGCGATGCCGACCAAGTGAAAGGAGACGGCACCACTGACATAAAAGCAAGTACCAATATAACCGTATCTTACAATCACTACTGGGACAACGGAAAAGTTCACCTGCTTGGCAACTCGTCATCGGAAACCCCTGGCTTTATCACCTACCACCACAATTGGTACGACCATTCAGACAGTCGCCATCCAAGAGCCCGCTTGCACAATGCTCACGTTTATAACAACTATTACGACGGTGTTCACACTTACGGCATGGGTGCTTGCATGGCATCTTCCATATTCTCAGAACGCAACTACTTTCGCAACACCAACCGCCCAATGACCATTTCAATGCAGGGTTCAGACGATGGTACATTCTCCAAAGAAGATGGTGGTATGATAAAAGCATTCGACAACTTTTTGGATGCAAACAGCAAAAAGAAGTACACGCCTTGGAGTAGTTCCAACAATGTGGATTTTGATGCTTATGAGGTGAGCAGTGCCACAACCACAGTACCGACTACCGTAAAAGCCAAACAAGGCGGTGCAACCTTCAATAACAATATATTTTCAAATTACCCATCTTATACTTCGCAAAATGATTCTGCCAAAATCAGAGAGCAGGTAAAAAAATACGCTGGACGTGTTGCGGGCGGAGATTTTACTTTCACATTCAACAACTCAAGTGATGATGGTTCAAAAGATATAAACACTGCACTCAAAACCCAGCTTCAAAACTACGCAAGCAAACTTGTTAAAGTTCAAGATGCAGGTACTGGAGGAAGCGTTACATGTCCTGTAACTTCGAGTTCCAGTACAACAACGCCAAGTTCTAGCTCGCTCGTACAATCCAGCAGTTCTTCGCTTCAAAGCAGTTCCAGCGCAGACCCAACCCCAATAACCAACAACTCACTGCTAGCCACTAGCCACTCCCAACCAACTTACTATTCCCTAAAAGGCGAACCTCTTGGGAATGCAAAGCCTACCAAAGCAGGAATTTATATATTTAAACAAGGGTATTCAATTCAAAAAATCGTGGTTAGGTAACTTTTATGAAAAACTTATTGCTCTATGTGTTGCTAATGCTGGTATTGGCTAATCAGCTAAACGCTCAAACAACTGACTTCACATGGGGTAGCGTGGTTATGGGTGGTGGCGGTTTTGTCTCTGCAATTATCACGTCTAAAACAGAAAAAAATATTATATACGCTCGTACAGATGTGGGCGGAGCCTATAGATGGAATGAGGCGAGTAAATCTTGGGTATCTATTTTAGATTGGGTTGGACCAAATGAACTTGGGCTTTGGGGCGTAGATGCTCTTGCGCTTGACCCCTCAAACCCTTCACGTGTTTATATGTTAGCGGGAACCACTTACTGGAACGATGGCAAAACTATGATTCTGCGCTCGGATAATTACGGAGCGACTTTTGATACCATAAATGTAACTTCGCAGTTCAAAACCAACGGCAATGGCATGGGGCGGCAAAACGGGGAAAGACTGGCTGTTGACCCCAACAATCCCAATATTCTCTTTTGCGGAACGCGCAATAACGGTCTTTGGAAGAGCACAGATAGAGGCAGTTCTTGGAGTAAAGTTACGGGCGCACCCACACTTGCCAACGATTTGGGTATTAACTTGGTGCTTTTTGACCCGAATAAAAAAACTGGGGGCACTACATCTCGGATATATATAGGGTTGTCTAGAGACTCCGATAATTTTTATGTAAGCGAAGATGCAGGTGCAACTTGGAGCGCAATAGCGTTTCCATCCAGCTTGTCAAAAAAGGTGATGCCGCAAAGAGCAGTGTTAACACCGGGCGGTAAATTTTTGTACATAGCTACTGCGGTATATGCCGGTCCTCACGGTAATGGTGCTAGCCGTGGCGCACTTCTCAGATACAATACTGTTGATAAAACATTTGCAAATGTGTCTCCCGAAAATTTACTTGACGACCCTTCAGGAGATGGTGGCTGGGGTGCTTATCTAGGCGGCATAGGAGGTGTTTCCATTGGAGCCGATACAAATTTTATAGTGGCATCCACCATCAACGCATGGAAACCGCAAATTTGGGATAAATCTGGAACTCCTGCTTGGGGCGATAAGATATTCGCAAGCAAGGACGGAGGTCAAACTTGGACTGCAGTATTTGGCAATATAAGCGATGACGATGCCAGCAAAACAACAGGCAATGAACAAATAGCAGTGCTTGACAAAAACGGTTTCAACTGGATAGAGGGAGAAAGCATTCACTGGGCAGGCAGCATTGAAATTGACCCCTTTAATCCAAAACGTGTATTTGTGACATCTGGAAACGGTATATATATGGCAGACAATTTTACAATAGGGTCACGCTTCTCTTTTAAATTTACAGTTAGCGGCATTGAGGAAACTGTTCCGCTAGACGTGGCAAGTATTCCGGGTGGGCCGCTTATCTCGGTGATAATGGATTACGATGGTTTTGTACACGACGACATCACAAAGCCAGTTAAAGGAAATAGGCATAGTCCAAATATCGGTAATACGTATAGCCTTGATTACGCCAAACAAAAGCCGAATATAGTAGTGCGGGTTGGTGGGGACGATAAGCAGGAGAGTAACTCGGATTACCGCTTTCCGCTGTATTATTCCGAAGATACCGCTCGCACTTGGAAAAAGTTTGGCACTCATCCAAGCCCAGGGCAAAATTACGGTGGAAAAATAGCGGTATCCTCTGATGGGCGTGTTGTTCTGTGGGCACCGCAAGAGAAAAGCGTGCTTTATAGAACAACCAACTGGGGTGCAACTTGGACACAAAGCACCGGAAGCGGAATAGCCAACACTCCATTTCCCAAGGCAGACCCCGTTGATGCCGCTGTGTTTTACGCTTTTGGCAACGGCGTTCATAGGAGCAATGATTCAGGAAAAACATTCACAAAAGTTGGCGGTAGTTTTAGCTGGACCAATGAGATGACGGTAACACCCGGCGTTAAAGGTCACGTGTGGATAACGGGTTATGCGTGGGACGGCATAAACGGCGGATTCTTGGCGCGTTCCACCGACGGTGGAGCTACATTCCACAATGTTGATCCAACTGACGATTCCAAATATACCCAACGGGTACAGCACTGCGAAGCTGTAGGTTTTGGCAAAGCTGCACCGGGGCAGACTTACCCAGCTATTTATATATACGGCACAATAGATAGCGAAAAAGGTATATGGCAATCAATTGACGAAGCTAAAAGCTGGATTCGCATAGACGACCCTAAGTATGTTTTTGGCGACCTTGCCAACGGCAAATTTCTGCGTGGCGATATGAATACATTTGGCGTGGTGTACAAGTCCACCGCAGGGCGAGGTATAGCGGTACGGATACCTGTTGAATGGGCAAACGAGAGCGGTGTTACAAAACTGATAACCAACCGCTTACCGCCAACTAACCATTCCCAACCAGCATACTATTCCATAAAAGGCGAGCCGCTTGGGAATGCAAAGCCACAAAAAGCAGGTATTTATATAGTTAAGCAGGGTAGTTCAGTTAGAAAAATTGCGGTGAGATGAGAAATATCATATTCTAATTCCGTTTTTATGGAAATTGCCATAAAAATAGGGTTGTTTGACATTTTTTTATAGAAATTTTACATTTTATTTACATTTATACATTACATTATATTATATTATTATATATTGATTATATGCACACAAGGGGGTTCTCTATGAAAAGAGTCGCATTTTTAGCAAGTATTTTGCTGTTTTCCCTTCAATTTGTTTATGCTCAGGCCGTGTTGCTCCACGATTCTTTTGAGGTGAGTTACGATGGTTGGTTTGCCAGTGGCGATTACGCCAAAATAACCGCGCATCCTGGGCTTGGCTACAGCATGTCGCGCGGTATGAAGATAACAAACAGACATTTATCCACCGAAGGTGCTATGTCTGAAAAGGGGTTTTATCTCTCTGGCGGAGAGGAATACGAATACAGCGTATATGTAAGGCACGAACAGCCAACTACTGAGACCTATAAACTTACGCTCAGATGGCTTTACCCAGATGGCGTAACTTACGGCTCTAAAGTAATCGCTTCGGTAGCAGTGCCTTCTGGCAAATGGGCTTCGCTTGTTGCAACTTTTACCGCGCCAGCAACTACGGTAAACCTCACGCTAAGCATCACAACGAACAGCAAGGCAGATTTTTTCTTTGACGATGTTAAAGTTGTGCAAAAACAAAATTATACCCCAATCAAAATGCAGGCAAAAACGCTTGCCGAAGTTGGCTTAAAGGATATTTATGCGGGATATTTCCGCATAGGCTCTGTTTTGAACAACAGCACTGTAAATAACAATGCCATAAAAGCTTTGATACTCAAAGAATTCAACAGCATCACCATGGAGAACGAAATGAAGCCAGACGCAACAATGAACGCGACTGGCTCAACCAATACGAATATCAGTGTGCGCCTTAACAATGCCGCGTCAACGCTTAAATTCTGCTCGGATAACAAAATCGGGGTTAGGGGGCATACCCTTGTGTGGCACAACCAAACGCCGCAATGGTTTTTCAAGGATAATTTCCAGAACGGCGGAAATTGGGTGACCAAGGCAGTTATGAAGCAGCGTATGGAAAGCTACATCAAAAATTTATTTGCTCTTATAAAAGAACAATACCCGAATTTGGACCTCTACGCTTACGACGTTGTAAACGAAGCCACTAGCGATAACGAACAAAGAACAAAGAATAATGGCGGTGCCAGAGAACCTGGATATAACGATGGCAAATCTCCGTGGGTTCAAGTTTATGGAGACAACTCTTTCATTGAAGATGCCTTCACTCTTGCTAGGCAATATGCGCCACGCACCACCAAGCTCTTCTACAACGATTACAATGAATATTGGGACCACAAAAGAAACAGCATCATAGATAAAATAATAAAACCCTTGCGTCAAAAAAACGTATTAGATGGAATGGGAATGCAATCGCATATAAGCGCCGATAATAATGTAAATGCCTTTGCTGGCATAAATAGCTACAGAACAGCCCTTAATATGTATGCGGAACTTGGCGAGGTTCATGTATCGGAACTTGACATTAGCACGGAAGGCGGAAAATATACGCTTGCTCAGCAGGGTCATAGGTATGGAGAGGTTTTCCGGAATGCCATTGACAAAAAAAGTGCTGTTACGGCAGTTGTGGTTTGGGGTCCAAACGATGCAAATAGCTGGGTTGGGACCGACAAGGAGAGCGGTAGGTCAAACGCACCGCTCTTGTTCGACAAAGATAACAACCGCAAACCAGCGTGGGATACTATAGCGAGGCTTGTGCCAGAATCGAATTGGAACGGTTCATCTAGCAGCAGAATAGCGAGCAGTTCTAGCGGAACGGCAAGTAGCTCTAGTGTGCAATCTTATAACGTAACTTGCAATATGAATGGTCTGCAAACCAGTTATGTATCAGGGAGCAATGTTCCAAAGCCAACTGTAAGTTGCGGAACTGGAGTTACAGTTGGAACAACTTTTGTATTTAACCTAGTCGGTTCTACTAATGTCCTAGACGGGTGGAATTCAAATAGCACTCATGGGTTCTGGACGACTGGAACAAAAAACATCACTTTGAGCGAGGTTACGTGCGGTGGAAACAAAGTGACTCTTAATCCAGCTGTATCTTGCGGAAGTTTTGAAGTTGTAGCAGCAAGTAGCAGCAGTACCGGAAGCTTTAATGTGACTTGCAATGTAGAGAACTTAGAACCAAGTTACGTTTCAGGGAGCGAAGTTCCAAGACCAAATGTAAGTTGCGGAACTGGAGCTACAGTTGGAACAACTTCATTCAGCATTAACGGTTCAGAAATAACCGGATGGGCTTCGGCGGGCGGCACCCACGCTTTATACAATACCGGAACAAGAACAGTTGTTTTAGATAGCATTGTATGCAACAGCAACAAGGTATCTATAGATCCAATAGGTTGCGGCAGCTTTGAAATTGTGGAAAGCACAACCCCAATAATTAACCACTCCCCACTAGCCACTAGCCACTCCCGAACCTACTACTCCCTAAAAGGCGAGCCGCTTGGAAATGCAAAACCGCAAAAAGCAGGTATTTATATAGTTAAACAGGGAAATTCAGTTAAAAAAATCGCAGTGAGGTAAATATGAAAAAAGCATTGCTCTTGACAATCGCAGCAATAATCTCTGTAGGTACGGCATTTGCAGCAAATCCAATCCTACGTCAAAAATACACCGCCGACCCAAATGCCTTTGTCTGGGGAGATAGACTTTACATCTACGCTTCTTACGATAACAACAACCCATCTAGCAGCGGTTACGACATTAAGTTCTATACCTTGATGTCCACAGACGATATGGCTAACTGGACAGACCACGGCGAGGTATACAGCGTTGGGCGCGATGGGCCGTCTGGATATAATCAGGCTTATGCTCCGGGAGCCGCTGTGAAGGACAATAAAGTTTACCTCTATATTCCAAATGGCGGAAGCGGAATAGGAGTAGCTACTGCCGTTCATCCAGCAGGTCCATTCACTGGTAGCAAAACGCTTATAACGGGCAACACTAATAATAATACAAACGTTCCGTGGCTTTTTGACCCTGCCGGATTTGTCGATTCCGATGGTCAAGGGTATATATATTTCGGCGGCGGTCCCGCAGACGGCAACCCTGGACCTGGTTCAAATTTGCGTGCGGCAAAGCTGGGTAGCGATATGATGAGCGCAACTTGGCCTGCAACAACCATTACAGGTGCAACTCGGTCATTTGAAGCCGCTTATATGCACAAAAACGGCAACACATACTACTTTTCTTTTTCCCAAAACTTCACAAACGGTTCTGCCGACATTGCTTACATGACGGGCACAAATCCACTGGGACCTTTTACTTTCAAAGGCACAATGCTACCGAATAGTGCTTCTGGCGGTGGCAATAACCACGCGGGTGTTGTGCAATACAAAAATAATTGGTACATTGCCTACCACGACCGCAAACTCAGAAAAACAAATAACGTTAGCAGTGGTGAATACAGGAGCGTTAGCGTGGACAAATTGGAATACAATTCAGACGGCACAATAAAGCAGGTAGTTGCTACAGACGCTGGTCCCGACCAAATAAAAAACTTCAACCCATACGATACTGTTTTGGCAACTACTATGTTCAAGCAATCCGGTACAATAAAAACAGCAATATGTAGCGCTCCTAACCCCGGCACCATCACAAACAGCAACAACAATAGCCCAGGCACAGCTGGCGATAAATGCGTTATGCTCGTTTCAATCACGGATGGAAGC
Organism: Candidatus Fibrimonadaceae bacterium; assembly: GCA_031281345.1. Classification (GTDB taxonomy): domain Bacteria; phylum Fibrobacterota; class Fibrobacteria; order Fibrobacterales; family Fibrobacteraceae; genus Fibrimonas. The sequence goes on along the minus strand of JAITFN010000010.1, from coordinate 27,416 downwards.
TGGGTTAATCTCAAGAGCGTGAATTTTACAAACGGTGCCACATCATTTGTGGTGCGTGCGGCAAGTGCTTCAGCAGGCGGTTCAATTGAAATCAGAACCGGAAGCCAAACTGGTACTTTAGCAGGAACCTGCGCTATTCCAGCGACTGGCGGCGCATCAACGTGGCAAGATATTACTTGCAGTATAAATATGACTGCTGGCGTAAAAGATTATCTATATTTAGTGTTCAAAGGGTCTAGCAATTTCCGCATAAGCAAATATATATTCAAGAGCGGCACCTCAACGTCGTCCAGTAGTAGCATAGCAGCAAGTAGCAGTAGCAGAGCGGCAAGCAGTTCTTCTTCCTATAACGTAACTTGCAATGTGAATAACCTTGATCCGAGTTATGTTTCGGGAAGCAATGTTCCCAGACCAAATGTAAGTTGCGGAACCGGAGTTACTGTTGGAACAGCTTTTATATTTAACCTAAGCGGTTCTTCTAATGAACTAGACGGGTGGAATTCAAATAGCACTCATGCGTTCTGGACTCCTGGAAAAAAAGACATCACTTTGAGCGAGGTTACATGCGGTAGCACTAAAATGACTCTTAACCCAGCTTTATCTTGCGGAAGTTTTGAAGTTGTAGCAGAATCCGGTAGCAGTTCTTCCGTTGCGGAATCAAGTTCTTCTAGCGAAGGTGCTACTCCAGTAGTTAACCACTCCCCACTAGCCACCAACCACCCTCAGGCATACTATTCCCTAAAAGGCGAACCTCTTGGAAATGCAAAACCGCAAAAAGCAGGGATTTATGTAGTTAAGCAGGGAAATTCAATCAGAAAAATCGCAGTGAGGTAAATATGAAAAACGTAGTTAAAATTTTGATTTTCGCATCTGTTGCATTATGGGCGCAAACTAACCCTCTCAATATGACCACAGCACAGGTGGTAAAGGATATGGGGCTTGGGATTAACTTGGGCAACACATTTGAGTCAAATGGCGACTGGATCAATGGCACTACCGTAAATGATTACGAAACCGCTTGGGGCAGCCCTACAGTCACTAAGGCAATGATAGACGGCTACAAAAATGCGGGTTTTAAAACGGTTCGCATTCCTGTGTCATGGACAAATTTGATGACTGGTAATAACACCGGTGGTACATACACCATAAGCACTGCTTTGCTCAACCGCGTTGAAGAGGTGGTTAATTGGGTACTGGAAGACGGTATGTATGCTATTGTAAACCTCCACCATCAAAAAGATTGGATACAAGACAAATTCCCTACTGATTCTGCGGAGTGTATGAGAAAATACACTCGTATATGGGAACAAGTAAGTGCCAAATTCAAAGACAAAAGCGGATATCTAATACTTGAATCTATGAATGAAGAGGGTTCTTGGAATGAGGTGTGGAATATGTGGAGCAACTCAGGCGATAAGGCGAGAGCTTATGGTTTTTTGAACACCATAAATCAAAAATTTTACGATGTAGTTAAAGCCTCAGGCGGCAACAATGCTAATCGCCATCTCTTAATTGCCGGATACGATACAAACATTGATTATACCAGCGACCCGCTGTTCAAATTGCCCACCGGTTGCACGCGTTGCGCGGTATCTGTGCATTACTACGACCCATTTGGGTTTACTCACATAAATGGCGATGATGAGTGGACGGCGTTTATCGGCAAATGGGGAACACAAGCGGATATCACGGAGTTGAACACTAAGATGAACAAATTGAAGACCAACTTTGTAGATAAAGACATTCCTGTAATCATCGGTGAGTATGGTTTTGCTGCTAAATTAAATGAGGCACGAGAGAGGACTCAAGCACAAGTTACTAATTACACATTGAAAGTAGCGGAAGCGATATACACTCGCAATATGTGCCCCGTGCTGTGGGATATTCAATTAGATCCTAGTAAAGGCGAAGTTATTTATTATTACAACCGCAAGAGCAATCCTCCTGCTTTTTCAGACCCGCAATTAGTAGCAGGAATGAAGGCAATAGCAGGAAATAACGTAGCACCGAGCAGTTCTTCTATTCCAACATCTAGTTCCAGTTCTGAAGATGCCACTCCAATAATCAGCCACTCCCCACTAGCCGCTAGCCACTCTCCAACATACTACTCCCTAAAAGGCGAACCTCTTGGAAATGCAAAACCGCAAAAAGCAGGTATTTATATAGTTAAGCAGGGGAGTTCAATTAGAAAAATCGCGGTGAGGTGATATGAGAAAAATTTATGCTTAAAAAATTACGAGTTATCATATCACTTATCATCTTTAGTTTACTGACATTCTTTTTTTTGGATTTCGCAGGCTTGTTGCCACCCCAGATTCACATCTTGGGACAAATTCAATTTATTCCAGCTTGGCTCTCGCACAATGCTGTCGTTATGATTTTTCTTTTGGTTTGCGCTTTGTTGTTTGGGCGGATTTATTGTTCCTTTATTTGCCCAATGGGAATTTTTCAAGATATTGCATGCAAGAAAAAAGGTTATAAGTATAGGAAAAATAATCCCATATTGCGTTGGTCTATCTTAGCTATTTTCCTTGTTCTCTTCAATTTGGGTTTTACCATAGCAGTAGGATTGCTAGACCCATACAGTGCCTACGGCAGAATAGCTACACATATATTTAAACCAATTTACCTAGCGATGAACAATGTATTAGCATACATTTTCAACCATTTTGGTAATTATGCTTTTTACCGAATTGAAATAGCAATACTCAGCATTTTTTCGTTTATAGTTGCATTATTAACTTTTGCAATTGTATGTGTGTTGGCTTGGAAAAAAGGACGGCTTTATTGTAACACAATTTGCCCTGTTGGTACTCTTTTTGGATTTTTCAATAAATTTTCTCTTTTCAAAATCCGAATAAACAGCGATAAATGCGCCTCTTGCGGTATATGCGAAAAAAAATGCAAAGCCTCTTGCATAGATTCAAAAACAAAAACGGTGGATTACAACCAATGCCTTAATTGCTTTAGTTGTTTGAACAACTGCAACAAAAAAGCCATATCCTTTTCTATGGGCAAAAAAAAGCAAGTAGAGGTGGATAAAAGCAAGAGAAAATTTTTCTTGACTAGCTTAACTATTGCCATAGCTGCTCCAGCGGTTTTTGCGCAAACAAACAAGAAAAATGCCATTAGCCCACCCGGAGCGATTAGCGCAGAGCGTTTGCAAAAATATTGCACCTCTTGCCATTTGTGCATATCCAAATGCCCATCAAAGGTGTTGAAACCAGCGTTTACGGAATACGGTGCCCGCGGAGTGATGATGCCCGTGATGTATTTTGAAAAAGGGTTTTGCAATTATGATTGCACTATATGCACAAATGTTTGCCCCAATAACGCATTGACTCCGCTAACCGTTGAGCAAAAACATCGCTTGCAAGTGGGGAAGGTTGTTTTTGTTCCAGAGCTTTGCGTTGTAAACACAAAAGGAACGAGCTGTGGAGCGTGTTCCGAGCATTGCCCAACTCAAGCCGTGAAAATGATTCCGTATAAAAATGGATTAACCATTCCTTTTGTGGATGCGAGTATATGTGTGGGTTGCGGAGGTTGCGAATATATTTGCCCTGTTCGCCCTCAAAGGGCTATATATGTGGAAGCTAACAAAATTCATCAGCAAGCACGTGCTTTTGAGGTTGAGAAAAAAGATGAAAAAGAGATAACGGATTTTGGGTTTTAGTTATTTTGCATTTATCTCATCTATGAATTTTTTAACCGCTGCACGCAACTGCGCCATAGTTTTAACGCTTTGACGTATAAGACCGGGTATATGTTTTGAATCAACAAAAATAACTATTATAGCCAAAATTAAAAGTATTTCCGAAAAACCTATTCCGCTTGTCATTGTTTTTTCCTCGCAAAAAAAGAGATGAGTATGCTGAGGGCATAGAGCAATAGCAAAGGGCAGGCGAGCAGCACTTGGGAAAAAACATCTGGCGGAGTGAGGACTGCGGCTACGATGAATATCAGCACTATTGCATAGCGAAAATTGCGCAGCAAAAATTTGTGGTCAATCAATCCTATTTTTGAAAAAACAAAAGCTAGCACAGGCAGTTGAAATGCGAGCCCAAATGAAAATGATATTTTTATCAAGAAACCAAAGTATTCATCAACTCTGAAAAAAGGTTCAAGCGTTCCAGTTGCAAATTCGGTTAAAAATTTTAGCACAAAAGGCAAGGTATAATAACTGAATGCTATGCCAGATAAAAAACAGATGGTAGAAGCAAATGCGGTTGGGAGCAGCAAAAGTTTTTCTCTTTTATAGAGAGCTGGAGACACAAAGCTCCAAGCCTGCTGGAATATGATAGGGGAGGCGAGCATCAGTCCGCATATAAGGGCAATTTTTATGCTTAACATAACCGATTCTGCCGGAGCGGTGTAAATTATGCGCACCGATAAAGGCTCGCATAGTTCCAAAGTGCGTGATACAACTAAATCAAAAATCTGTTTCCAATAATACCCACAGGGAATGGCACAAATAATAAGGGCACAACCGGAGCGAATCAGTACAACTCGCAATTCAGCAATATGGGCTATAAGCGGCATTTCTTTGCTGCCGCTATCATCGCTATTTGCTGTTGTTTCCGTCACTTACGGAAGAACTCTCTTTGGAATTATCGCCTTCTATTTCTTTGGTAGCTTTTCTGAATTCCTTAAGCCCAATGCCCAAGCCCCTAGCCAATTCGGGAATTTTCTTTGCCCCAAACAACACCAGCACAATAAGCAGTATCACCAGCAGTTCTTGTACGCCTATAAATCCCATATTTTTTCCTCCGCTAAGGGTATCTTAAGAATATAGTAAATCGCATTTTCTATATATTATGTATGTTTAACAATCCCTTTTCTCCGATAATTCTCCTCCTTTTCAGCAATGTTTTTATGACTTATGCGTGGTACGGGCACCTAAAGTATAAAACTGTAGCTCTGCCTCTTGTGATTTTGATAAGTTGGGGCATAGCGTTTTTTGAATATTGTTTGCAAGTGCCAGCAAATAGGATAGGCTCTGATTTTTATAAGCCTGCGGAGCTTAAAACTATTCAAGAGGTCATTTCTCTTTCTGTGTTTTTAGTCTTTTCAGTTTTCTATTTGGGTGCAGGCATAAAATGGAATTATGTGGTTGGGTTTGTACTTATGTGCCTTGGTGCTTTTTTTGTGTTTAGAGAATGGGGGTAAGCGGTTTCTCACTTCGCAAAGCTAAACTGAATTGTAACTGTGCTGTTGCCGCTATTTATGACTTTCCATTTCCAAGATTTGGCTATATGGTCTTTTATGGCATTGTCAAATTCATTATAATCTGTTGTGGAAGACACTATGCTAATGCTGACAATATTGCCACTTGGCTCAATGTTGAATTTCAAAGTAACCTTGCCGCTAAAATCTGGTTTCAGCTTCAAATACTTGTTGTATATGTTATTGAGACCTGGAAAACGCTGGTTCACAACAGCCATAATTTCTGGCTTTGAACGAGAACCTTCGCTAATTTCTATGTCTTTTGCACTTGGGGCCTTTAAGGAGCTTTTGGCTTCTGTGCCAAGACCGCGTGAGCTACCACCCATCAAACTGCCGAGCTGGTCGCTAATACCGCCGATTTCTGCCGCCTTATGATTCTCGCGATAACTGCGATTAGTGTTAATGACTGCGGCTTCTTGTAAAATCTGTATTTCTTCTTGCGTATAGGCATTGTTCCTCTCCTCATCTTTTGCATACTCTTGGTGTTCCCTTCGCTCTCGCTCAAATTCCTGCAATTCTGCCTTTGTAAAAGGATAGCTGGCATCTTTTATTATTTTTGCATAAGCCGCAGTTTTAAGACATGTGATTCGGTCGATTCTATCCTTGCATTTATTGCAATTAGGATGTGATTTCAAAGGTGTTAACTTATCGATGTCTATCCTAAACAATCTATTTGACGCTTCAAACCGAAGACAAAGTGTTAGCATTTCCTTGTCGGTTTCCCCGTCACAATTCGGATGCGATTTCAGCCGAGGTTTTATTTTTGTGAGTTCTAAATAATAAACATCTGGGTGGGTTCCAGAACTGAAATCGCAATGTTCGTCCTCATCTTGAGAAAAAACATCTGCGAATAGCAGGCAAATTAAAGCCGCTGAAATAAATATTGTGTTTTTCATACGCTATTCTCCTATGTTTCCTCGTTTTGTTGCCCTGCCAAGCCCTTGATGACGGAGTTTAGCAAGGGTCGTTCTATAGGGTTCAGTCCTTAACACAACGAACTGAAAACAAAGCTTTCTTACTAGAACCTTTCGCTATCACTGTACGGGTGACAACGTGAAAGATTTTATACACATTAGCACCGGTTTTACCATTTTCTGTGCTACTATACCAATATCCATCAGTGTCAATTCCGCTAGGCAATGCCGAAAAGCCATAAGTGTCTTCGCCATTACCATCTTCGTTCCAACCACTTTTTGACTTTAAATATTTGCCTGCTGTTTCAAAATCGCCAACAAAATTCGTCAGTTGTGTCCATTCTGCATCACTAGGTAAATGATACCCTTTTGGGCAAACCTTCATCGCGGTTTCCCAATCATACAACCTTCCATACTTGTCGCAGTTATCAGGTTTGTTGTCGTAGCACTTTGAGCCTAGCATATCAATGTTCAGATTTTCTGCTATCCAAGTTTGTTCGCCGATTTTTACGGTTTTGTAAGTTTTCTTATTTTCTTCTTGCTGCTTATAATCTTTTCCTTTCCCTTCTATATTTTCCATTATTCCACCGATAATTCCTAAAACAATAAACACAACCAAGCAACCTATGCAACCCTTTTTACTTTTATATGCATCTATTTGTGCCTGCGTTTCCTCCTGTAAACACTTTTCCCTGTGTGAAGGACTAATATCTTTCAATTCATCAGAATAATGCTGCAAAACATCGGTGGATTTAGAATTGGTTAAATTGTGCAAATATTTCACTATCTCTAACCCAGCTTCGTGGTACTGTATATTTATTGAGGTTGTAAATTCATTTTCCCCGAATTGCAAAACCAATTCATTTCCGGAAGATAAGAGTAAATTCGCAAGAGGTAAAATTATGTTAGCATAATCTGTGTTAATATTGCCTTTTGATTTTAAATATTCTTGTCGAAAAGTACTTTCAGAATTATAATTGTCTGTTACAATATTACATCCACATTGAGCTAAAAAAAGTAAACTTGTCTTTATCCGTTCTATCGCATCATTTTGTTGAGTTGTATCTTCTAATTTTTTAATCTCTTTAAAAACTGTTTCTATGCTATTTGCGACTAAAATAGTTGAGTCTAAAATATTCTTCTGCATAGCTTTAGAAAATATGCTATAAAAATATGCTTCCCAATTTTCAGCATCTTCCATTAAAGCAATGTCATAGTATTTCTCGGCTTGTTGCCAATCGTTACTTTCCATAGCTCTGCGAGCATTTATTAAAGCGTTGTCCAACTTAGCAGAATTGTCAATTTTGACTATCATTTTTTGGACATCTTCAGCAGAGTACTTTGTCTGGCAATGCTGGCAGACAAACACTTCGCCTTGTTTGATTAGCTCATTGCTACCGCACGTTTTGCAAACCATTTGTTTCATATTAACCTCCTATGAATTTTTGAGAAAATGCTAATGGCAAAGCAAGCAAATAAATTGCTAAAAATAGGTTTGTATCTTTGTAAATCCTTGCAATATAAGGACGTAGATGGGGGGGGGGGGGGGGGGGGGTCAGTTTGTTGTTGGTTTCGATCGCAAATTTTCTATGCATATATGCTTGTAGGGGAGCCTCTACTGTAAGCCAAAGAGCTTCGCCTAGAGGCTCTTTAAATTTGTTTTCTGTTGCTAGGTACAGGCTCATAAAGGGTTAATATAGAAAAATAAAAGGGAATTTAAACAATATTCAACCCAAATGATTCGTATTTTTTAACTTTCTCATCCAAACTTATTAACGTAAATTTGCTATTAATAGCTTCCCATATCAAAAATCGGTCAAAAGGGTCTGTATGAATTAGTGGTAACTTATAGGTTGTAGCCACTATATGAGGCTCAATATTCTTGCAAACAAAAAATCCATTTTCAATTTCTTGGAATAATTCTTCTGGAGTAAATCCGTTTAATCGCAATTTCCCCATTCCGTATTTTATAGAAATTTCCCACAAATTAACAGGGCTATAACAGATTTCATTATTCTCATCTAAAAGTATATTTTTAATGTTTTCTGGTAATTTTTTCGTATCAAAAAAAGACCAAAGCAAAATATGAGTATCAAGCAAAAATTTCATAAATTGCAAAATTCCTCTTCGGATATTTGCCAATCTTTTGAAAATTCCACAGAGCCTCTTTTTTCCAAAGTTCCTATGCTTCTCTTTTTTGTATTCTTCCAAGTGCCATAAGGGACTATAACAGCAAAAGCCTCGTGGTTTTGGTCAAAAGATAATGCAAACTCTTCACCAGACAAAACATCTTCCATAATAGAAGAAAACTTTGCTTTTGCTTCTTTTAACTCTAAAGTTTTCATATTTGTAATATACAAAATAAAGAAAAGAAACTTTAATAATTTCACTTAGACTCAAACTTTCTCAATCGCAAAGCGTTGGTCAAAACAGAAACCGAACTTAAACTCATGGCAGCTGCCGCGAAAATCGGGTTTAGCAAAGGACCGCCGAATAAATGCAAAACTCCTGCTGCTATTGGAATGCCAATTACATTGTAGCCAAACGCCCAAAATAAATTTTGCTTGATGTTGCGAATAGTTTGCCTGCTCAAATTTATGGCTACGGGAACATCTGTCAAATTGCTTTTCATAAGCACGATATCTGCCGATTCCATAGCTACATCGGTGCCAGAACCTATGGCAATGCCAAGATCGGCCCCAGCCAAAGCGGGCGCATCGTTTATGCCGTCTCCTACCATTGCAACCTTGTAACCTTTCTCCTGCAATTTTTTCACCTCGCTTGCCTTGTCTTGTGGAAGTACTTCGGCAAGAACATTGTCTATTTTCACTTGCTTTGCAATGTTTTCTGCGGTTTCTTTATTGTCGCCTGTTAGCATCATCACTTCAATGCCCATATCTTTCAACTTTTCAACAGCCTCAAGGCTGCCTTGCTTTGGTTTATCAGAAACAAATAACCGCCCAATATATTCTCCGTCTGACAAAACTTTAATGCCACGAGCAATTTCAATTTTTTTGCCGCCAATTATGCCCTCAACGCCTTGCCCCACTATGCTCTTAAAATCGCTCACTTCTAAATACTCGCCTTTGTAATAATCGCATATAGCTTTTGCAATGGGATGTTCGGAATATCTCTCAAGCGATGCTGCTAGTTGGAGCACATCACCTTCTACCGCCACTACTTCTGGTTTGCCTTCGGTAATTGTACCAGTTTTGTCTAAAATTATCGCATTGATTTTATGCGCCATTTCCAGCACTTCTCCGCCTTTTATCAAAATACCTTTTTCTGCGCCCTTGCCTGTTCCAACCATTATAGCTGTGGGCGTGGCAAGCCCCAAAGCGCAAGGGCAGGCTATGACCAATACGGATATAAAAATTCTGAGCGCAAATTCAAGATTGCCACCCGTTCCAAAAAACCACGCTACTCCCGCTACCAAAGCTACTGCGCAAACTATGGGAACAAAATAACCAGAAACAGTGTCTGCCATTTTCGCTATAGGTGCCTTGTCGCTTTGAGCATCTTCCACCAATTTGATAATATGTGCTAGTGCTGTGTCTGCTCCAACTTTTTCGGCTTCGAAACGCAACATTCCTGTGGTATTTATGGTGGCTGCATAAACTAAATCGCCAATGTTCTTGTGGGCGGGCATGCTCTCGCCTGTGAGCATTGATTCGTCTATGTCGCTACGACCTTCTATTACTTTGCCGTCAACAGGAATTTTTGTGCCAGGTTTTACTAAAATAATATCGCCTGGTTTTACTTCTTCTATGGGTATTTCCTTTTCTTCGCCATTTTGCATGACTATGGCGGTTTTGGGTGCAAGCCCCATCAATTTTTTAATAGCCTCTCCAGTTTTCCCCTTAGACACAGCTTCTAAAGATTTGCCAAGTAAAATCAAGGTGATTATAATGCCTGCAGTTTCGTAGTAGAGCGATTCTACAGCGATGAATTGACCTCTTGCAATGAGCCAGGTGTTGTAAAGGCTAAATAAAACTGCTGCACTTGTTCCAATGGCTATTAGCGAGTCCATATTTGGGCTTCGCTGCGCTAGTGCTTTGAAACCAATTGTGTAAAATTTATATCCCATTCCAACAATGGGTATAACCAAAAATAGTTCAAGCAGCGCGTAAATCAAAGGGAAATTCATTGGGTTAATTTGCGCTGGAAATGGCAAACCCAAAGCGGGGAGGGGCAGTCCTAAATCCATAGGTACCATAGCTATATACAGTAGCGGCAGGGAAAACGCAGCGGATATTATGAGTTTCACTCTGAGTGTTTTGATTTCGCTCTGTTTTCGTATTTTGTCTTCTTCGGTAATGTTTTTGTTTTCCAATACCTTGTAGCCTATTTTTTCTATTGTTTTTCTAATGATTGGCAATTTAATTTTCTGTGAATTGTAAGAGACTACAGCTTTTTCCGTGGCAAAATTCACCGATGCTGTTTCCACTCCTTCCAATTTTAGAATGACTTTTTCAATCCGCTTGGCACAAGCTGCGCAAGTCATGCCGCCAATGGGAATGGAGATACTATTCATTAATTATCCACCACCGTTATTGTAGCACGCATCATGCCCATCCAGCAGGTATATAGAAATTTCCCAGGTTTAGCAGGGGTGAATTCAATTAAATTTTCACCGTATTTAAAAGTATGTTCAATTCCATATTCGCGAATTAATATGCGGTTATTGCAACCATTTATGCTTCCTTTTGGTGCTTCTATAAGCCATTTCACAGGGATACCTGCCTTAACGGTAATATTTGGATATTGATAAGAGCTTAAAGTACTTTTTATAGTTTGCGAGTCTTCTTTGTTTTTTACAGGTTCCTTGTTTGGTTGTTCCACTGGTACTTTGCTTGGTTGTTCCGTTGGCACTTTGCTCATATTCTCTTCTTCTATTTGGAGCATTCCTCCGTGCCCTTGACAACACGCGCAACCTCTTGCTGCTACTTGCATATTGTCTTCAACCTTGCTCATAGACGGTTCTGTGGCAACAGAATCAAAACCGGTTAAACTCCAACCATCTGTGAACATAGACATTCCAAGCACAACCACAAGAGTTGCGCCTGCTAGTGTTGCTTTGCGAGTGAATTTTTGACCTAGCATAGAAGAAAAAGCTCCAAAACTAAAGGTGAGTGGCACAGTACCTAAACTAAATAGTAACATAGATAATGCTCCGGTGAACGGGCTTCCTGTACTGAGGGCGTAAATCTGCATAGCTTGCAGAGGTCCACAAGGCATAAAGCCGTTTAAAAAACCCACTATAAGAGGGCTTTTGCTCTTGAATTTTTCTGCATTAACCCTTTTTGCAATGGCTTGGGGCATTCTTGGAGTTAATTTGCGCAGTAATGGAAACACTCCAAGCAAATTTATACCCATGATTATCATAATTAGGCCAGCGACCAATTTTAATACCCCCTGCATATTAACAGAAAAATCAATTACAGAACCAAGCGCTCCAACCACAAAACCAACCGCGGTATAAGAAATAACTCTGCCAAGGCTATATAAAAAAGGAGAATTAAGCCCTCGCGACACGCATTGCGAAAGATTAATGCCACCGCACATAGCTAAACAATGCACCGAAGTCATTAAGCCTATGAGGAACAACATTCCATAAGCCATTTCAGATTTTGCCAGTTGGCTTGGAACTAGCATATTGAGAATGCCAAAATGCTGCAACACAATGTATAAAGCACAAACTATAATCAAGAATCCAGCAATGCGAATTGTATCTTGCTTTAAATTGTGTGCTGAGGCTTTGTAGCCGAGTTTATCCACTGCTACAATTAATTCTGCAAGCGAAACAACTTTTGCATCGTAGGTTACCACAGCCATTCCAGAATTATAGCTAACTTCTGCTTTTTGCACTCCAGAGGTGCCCAGAAGTTTTTTTTCAATCCTGCTGCTGCAGTTTGTGCAAGTCATTCCGTTTATATGCAACTTGATTGTTTCCATGTAAATAAAATAGAAATTTAGAATAAACTAAACAGCCGGCTCAAGCAACCTCGCAGCCGGCGATTTTATGTAGCGGCAATAAGGCTAAAAATTCTTGTAATAAGAAATTTTATCTATTAGCACCATCATAAAATCCTTGTGGCTCATATCAAAACCGTCTGCGATATGTAGCACAAAATCCAGCATAGGCATTCTTCTCCCGCTCTCAATGAGCGAAATATACTGCCTGCTAACTTTGCATTTTCTCGCAAAGTCGCGTTGCGACATATTTTGACGGTTTCTGTAATTGATAAGCAAGTATTGACAAGCTTGCATTATCGCCTGGCGCAAAGATGGTTTATTTTTTCATAAGCAGAATGTATAAAATTATTAGAATCGCAAGCCGTTTTGCCTCGTTAAAAGATTCTCCCCCTACTTAAATGCGCAGTTGAATACCAATTCAAAACGGTTTAATTTGCCACTGCCGAACGCTATGCGCTCAATACCTGTATTATCAACATAGGCGGTTGCTAAATTAGCATATTCAAAACCTACAAATATAGATTCGTCAATGAAGTATTTCAAGTTTGCGAATATCACCGAATTTTTAATACGTGCAGGAATAACAGAAGTGCCAATAGCAACAGGTTCTCTGTCTTTGTCAATAGCCTCAACTCCATAGCCGCCAGCAAGAGCAAAATCGGCAGGAAGCTTTATGGTTACAGCCCCCCAGCCACCGAGCGATTGTACGCCTTTTCCATCTTTGGCAACAGCGTTTGTCTGCTGAATTGTTCCGCTGCTGTAAGACCATAGGTTTTGCCCAATGAAAAATTCGCCGGAAAGATTGATTATGCTAATTACAGGGAGCGATAAACTTGCAACACCAGACCATGAAGCCGGCAATGCTTTGCTTGTATCTTTTTTTGTTATTCCTGCTGTATCTTCTGCGGCAACTTCTCTTGAGGCATAGTGACCGCTGAGGATAAACTCTATATTTTGTTTTGCGCCAGCCCAAGCAGCAGGGACTTTTGCTTTGACAGAGCCTTGGAAAGCCGGAAGCACAGGGGCTGTTGCATCTCGGTTATCTGTTACGGCAGCGGCTATTTCAATTGGACCCACAACTTCTGCTAGGCGAACCATAGGGCGGCGTGTACCCAAAGAACCTTCGCCTTGCAAAGTGCCTTGGTTGATAGTTGGAGCTGTCAATGGAGCTATCAAATCCTGAGTTTGCCCAAACAACAAGCTCAGTCCTATGTCGTTGAATTTCACCTGACCAAAAGCGTGCCTTATGCGAAGACTGCCAACTCCATTGTTGTTGCGGTCATTATTATTCGCAAAGTCAACCTCAAATTTTCCAGAAGCTTCCGGACCGCTTTCTTTTGGCTCTCCGGCTAAATTCAAACCAATTCTCGTTTGGTTCACATTGAGCAATATACGTCCTTCGCCGTCTTGGGCATTTTTGGGAACCCAAATTGACCATATTCTGCCGCCATTTGCGCCAGTTTCATATACTCCGTTTAGCTGCAAAAATCCATATAGAGAAACTTTCATTCCACCTGCGGCTTTGGCTGGTTCCGGTTTTGCAACAGGAACTGGTTCTGTAATGTGAGCAGGTTCTGCCACTATTGCAATAGGAGCGGCCTCTGGCACTACTGCTAAAGGAGGTGTTGCAACAGGAACTTCTACTGGTGCGGAAGAGGGGGGCTCTGAAATAGGAGTAGGTGACTGTGCGAATATAACAGGAGCCGTAGCGAGTAAAACAGTTAAAGACAATTTTGTAAAGTGATATTTTTTCATATTTTTACCTCAAAACGGAAATGTAGAAATAAAAAAAATGTTTGTCAAGGGGAGATAACCCAAATTTTTGCAGCAGTAATAAGTAAACACCCCCCTCCCCCCCTAAATCTTGAAAAAAACTCCCAATTTTATTATATTTACTTTCATGCGTTTTTGCTTATTTTTCGCATATTGCATAAAAATCTTCAAATTGCCCTCTTCACAAATCGCTTTTTAATTTATATTATTACATAACAATAACAAAACACACAAAGGCGTGTGCTCTTTTGCGGAGGCAAACATAGCGGTTGCTTCCGTGGAGGAACATACGTTTTTTTTTGGAGGAAAAAACATGAAAAAATCCATTCTTGCGGCTTTCGCAATGCTTATGCTGCTCGCTTGCTCAAGCGAGAACCCAGACAATTATTTTGATGGCATATCAGTTGCCGCCAAAAAATCATTATCGACATTCGTAGATGAACGCGATGGCAAAAGATACAAATCGGTGAAAATAGGCGAGCAGGTTTGGATGGCAGAGAATTTGAACTACGATGTGCCCTATGGCTACAGCACCGAAGCCAGCAACCTAGTTGACACAAGAGTAGGCAGCAAATGCTACAACGAAGACGAAGCCAACTGCAAAAAGTACGGAAGGCTTTACTATTGGACAACGGCTATGGATTTGACTGTTAACTGCAGAAACAAATATTGCAATGAATCCGAGTTTAAAGCAAGGCATCAGTATAAAGGCACAATTTCGCAGCATCAGGGCATTTGCCCCGCAGGTTGGCATTTGCCAGACTCTTTGGAAGTGGCTACGCTGTTGGAATCCGTTGGCTATGATGCGGGAACCAAATTGAAAGCCAAATCCATTGGCGGCACCGACTACTACAGTTTTTCTGCTCTGCTTGGCGGTTATTATGTTCCACCCAATGGCAACGGCAAATTCTTCGGTATTGATTCAGTCAGCCGCTGGTGGACTACAAGCGAGTGGGAGCCTGCCTACGCCTACGCCTTGGCAATATACAGCAATGACATATACAGCGGTAGGAGTGTGGAAATTTCACCCGACCTAAAGACTACCTTCCTGAATTATGTGCGTTGCGTACAAGACAATCCGGATTTGCCGGTAATCACGGCAGCCAGCAGCTTGCCCGATGTTGAATTGGTGGAGAAATGCGGTAACTGGGACTATACCCCCGCGACTCAGGTATGCGAGAACCACGTTGTGAAAGACAAAATCCCGAGCAGCTCGTCTGCTGTGGAATCTCCGAGCAGTTCTTCCATTGCCAAAACCCCGAGCAGCTCGTCAGTTGCGATAGCACCGAGCAAACCCACATTCACGGATGAACGCGATGGCAAAAAATATGAATACGTGAAAATAGGTACCCAAACATGGATGGCAGAGAACCTCAACTTCGTGGTGGAAGTGAAAGACCAGCCAACAATATCCGGCTTTATCTACGACGAGGAAGGCAGCAAGTGCTACAACAATGACCCAGCCAACTGCAAAAAATACGGCGCGCTTTACACCTGGACAGCGGCCATGAAACTGCCCTACGATAATTGCGCTGTTTTAACCTGCGATTCGCGAATAACCAAACCTCATCATCAGGGCATTTGCCCCGCCGGCTGGCATATCCCAAGCAGCGAGGAATGGGCTGCTCTGGCAAAATCCGTTGGCGGTGCCATGCAGCCCAATATCAAAAACGATTTAGAGGGAACGGAGTATCTCGGCGGCGCTGCTGATGCCGGTGCCAAGCTGAAGGCCAAAAGCGGCTGGAACGGCAATGGCAATGGCACGGACGACTACGGTTTCGCGGCTCTGCCGGGAGGTCAAATTAATCGTTATGCCGAATTCGCCAAGATAGGCGAGGGCGGCTACTGGTGGAGCACAACGCAGTTCACTTTTGGAGGCTACGCCGCTCAAAGCGCCCAGCATTGGGCAATGGCAAACAATAGCAGTGACTTTATCACCAGCCCACACTACGCCAAAACGGAAGGTTACAGCGTTCGTTGCATCAAGGATACGGAGGAATAACCATGAAGAAAATCATTCTCGCGGCTTGCGCCGCGCTCGCAATGCTCTCGTGCTCGGACTACCGAGACGACTCAATCAACTTGGGCTTAGGCTCAAGCACAAGCACCGCTTCCACAGCCATAAGCAAAGCCAAGATATATGGCGTGGCACAGAAAGGACCCTTCGTTGAGGGCATGGTCACTCTATATGAGCTGGACAATGACCTGAACAAGATAAAGTCCCACAAGGCAAAAACAGACAGCAATGGCTATTTTGAGATAGACATAAAGGGAAAGGGCGGCAAATTGACATCGCCTTATATAGCCATTGAGGCAAGCGGAAGCTACTTCAACGAGGTGAGCGGAAAAACATCAGGCGATGCGATAACGCTCAAGGCGGTTGCGGATGTGTCTGGAAAGAACAATGTGAACGTGAACGTTCTCACCCATTTGGAATACGACAAGGTTATCAAGCTCGCGGGTGAGGGCAAATCCTTTGGCGAGGCAAAAGCGCAGGCGCAGAAAGAGGTTCTCACGGCTCTCGGAGTGAGCGAGAATGTTACAAGGAACAGCGAGGATATGGGGCTTTTCGGTGGCAGCGCTAACGACAACGTTCTGCTCACCGTCTCCGTTCAATTGCAGGGGAACAGGAAAACGGAAGATGTTTCCAGTTTGCTCTCCGAGTTCAGCAGCCAAATCAATGAGAATGGCGCTCTGAGCGGCTCGGTGAAGTCCGAGGTGGACAAGGGATTGGCTGGCGTGGATTTGGGCAAGGTCAGGAACAACATACTGGCTTTGGAGCCATCTGCCAAAGTGCCAGATACATTCCCCAAAACACCAAGCAGCGGAGGTTCCAACAACGGCGGCAACAACAACAGCGGCGGCTCATCAACCCCTAGCACAACCCCGTCAAGGCCATCTACGCCTTCCGCTCCTTCCGCTCCCTCAACCCCTTCTGCGCCGTCAACGCCTACTCCTGCTCCAACCCCTGCGCCGAGCAGTTCGTCTGCGGCGGCAACTGATCCGGATATATGCGATGAGAGCAAGGGCATAACGACAAACTGCGTGAAAAAGTGCGGCGACTTTGACTATGACCCGGAAAAGCAGGTATGCTTAATGGAAGGAACTCCGCTATGCGGCGCAAAGGAATACGACCCCGAAACGCAGGTGTGCGATGAAAGCGGTGTGTCTGCGGTAGTGAAAACTCTTTTCAAAGATCCGCGTGACGGCAAAATCTACAAAACCGTGAAAATAGGCAAGCAGATTTGGTTTGCGGAGAATTTGAATTATAATGAAGGCGGTATGTGCTATGGCAACAAGGAGGCAAACTGCGATACATACGGCAGATTTTACGGCAGGGAAATAATCCCTAACATTTGTCCCGAGGGCTGGCATTTGCCATTTCAGAAAGAGTGGGAGGAATTGTTCACTACGGTTGGTATAACCGTCCCGCCTGGTTCTAATTATACCTATATAGATAATCATGTTAATCTTGTAAAAAAGTTGATGGCGGTAAGCGACAAATGGAAAGCGAAGGATGCCGTCAGCGGTAGTGTGGCTGAGCCGAATACTGACGACTATGGTTTTTCGGTTATGCCGGGAGGAGGTTATAATAATGCTTGGGATGAACTCTCCGTATATGGCAATTTGTGGACAGCTGATGACAACGGTTTCACCACTACCTACTTTAAGATAAGCTGGGGCGGTAATATCAATAGGAACGTCGGCTCATCGGCTAATGCTCCTATGTTTAATGTTCGCTGCGTTAAGGGCGAACTACCGAAATGCGGTGGCAAAACCTACCTTCCTTCAGCGCAGTTTTGCTACAGAGATACAATTTACTCCAAATGCGGTGGCAAAGAATACGACCCTTCAACGGAATTTTGTTACGACAACACAGAAATTCGTGAAAAATGTGGTGGTAAAATATACGGTACAGCACAATTTTGCTATGAGGACAAAGTACATCAGCTTTGTGGTGGAGTTGATGGCGAAGAATACAATCCTATAGAACAGCGTTGTATCAACTCAATAGTTGTCACTCCCTCTCTTTGCGGCAGTGATGAATACAATCCTGAAACGCATTTCTGCACAAATTCAAGCAATCCTAAAGTAGCGTCAATTTGCGAAGGGAAAACCTACGATACCGAAGTAAAATACTGTTCCAATGGCACATTGAAAGACTACGGTTTTATGACAGTTGAAGAGCAAACCTATAAAACTGTAGAAATAGGTGCGCAAACTTGGATGGCAGAGAACCTTAACTACGCCGCAGAAGGCAGTAAATGCTATGCCGAAGGCAAGGAAGGTGTTTCTGCTGATAGCATTGCTAAAAATTGCGCGACTTACGGCAGGCTTTACAATTGGTCAACGGCCAGTAAGGTATGCCCCGAAGACTGGCATTTGCCGACAGATAAGGAATGGAACATATTGAAAAATAAAGTTGGCTCTGATACTGGAACCAAACTAAAAGCCTTCTCTAATTTGTGGGATAGCTCAGTAGTAGGCACTGGTACGGACGATTACGCCTTTTCGGCTCTGCCTGGTGGTTACGGTATTTATAATAGCGGTAACATCACATTCGCAAGTTTCGGTATCATTACCTATTTTTGGGCTAGCACGGTATCAGGTTCCAATGCTTATTACCTACAAATTCAGGGTAATGACGTTAGACAAAGCACCGCTAACAAAAACAATCTTAATTACGTGAGATGCCTCAAAGACTAAGCACCTAAATTAGCTAAATACGCAAGCCCGCCCTCCGAAAGGGGGCGGGTTTTTGTTTATCCGATTGCATATTTGGGGCAACCGCAAGGTGCCCCTACGGAACATTATTCTATATTATCTGTATGGCTATGTTTGATTATATGTCGTTTGCAAACTCTATGAGAATAGACTCGGCTGTAGTGGCTTCTTTTGAAGGAGAGGCTAAAGAGGAATTTCCAAACGATGATATGTTAAGAGAATTACACATTATGCGTGCGCTGAAAACTTATTTCAATAAATTTGGTGCTTTAAGTGGCAAATAAAATATATTTGGACACTTCTGTTGTAAGTGCTTTATTTGACGATAGAACTCCAGAACGAAAATCTGCTACAGAGCTAGCTTGGTCAAAATTGAAAGATAAAAGTATTAGCGATGTGTATGTATCAGAATTAGTGTTAGAAGAATTGCAAAGAGCTACCGAACCTTTAAAAAGTTCCTTATTGTCTGCCGTATCAGATTTTAATGTACTACCACTCACAGAAAATACTAAACATTTGGCAAGTATTTATGTAAAACAAGGAATTTTCCCAGAAAAATATTTTGACGATGCTTTGCACGTAGCATTTGCGGCGTTAAATGAAATTGGAATTCTATTGAGCTGGAATTTTACTCATCTTGTAAAATTAAAAACTAGACGTATGGTTTCGCTTGTAAATGCAATGGAATCTGTTTTCCCCGTAGAGATTATATCACCGCCAGAAATATAGGATGTTCGCCAGCGAGTAAGTAGCGAACGGGCGTCTGGTTCAGACAATTAAGCCGACACAGACATCTCGCTTATAGCAAGCGTGGGCACTTTTATATTAGAAAAGTAATCGTTATAGTCATGGCCTATTTCAACTATGTTTTTTAGCAAGTCAAAAAAATTAGACGAAATTGTCAGATTATCTGTGGCGTGTACTGGCAGCCCGTTTACGCACCAAAAACCTTGAACGCCAATGCTAATTTGCCCGCTAACAGGATCGCAACCAGAGCCTCCCTCTAAATGAGTTACCAGCAAACAGTGCGGAAACATTGCGAGCATTTCTCTTTCAGTTTTATCGCCAAGCTCAACAACGGCATTCATAAAACTGGTTCCCGCTTTGCCTGCAAAGCCTCTTGACCCATGTCCCGTGCTTTTGCGGTTTTCTTTTGAAGCAGATTCCATATTGTACAAAAAACTTTTGAACTCTCCCTTTTCAACAACTCGGAGTGGGGCAGTTGGAATTCCCTCTCCGTCCATAAGCGTTGAACCAGGCAAATCTGGCATCAGAGGTTCGCTTGAGAGAGTAAATTTTTCGCTCGCTATTTTTTCTCCCAAACGATTTGCAAGCCTAGACAAACCATTTTGCGCATTTTCTGCAAAGAAAGAAGGCAAATACATAGACAAAATATTAGAGCTTATTCTCTTTGTGAGAACTACAGGCATTTCGCCGCTTTTGATGTGACGCGGAGATAAAAGCTCTTTTGCTCTAGCAATAACTTTATCTGCAATTTGTTCCACAGACACTGTGCCAAAATCCCTGCCACCTTTGCTGTACCAGCCCATTTTCACAACGCCGTTTCGCTCTGCAACAGCACCTGCCCCAACTCCAAAGGTATTTCTTTTGTCTGTGAAAAAAACTCCATTGCTGTTTGCAAAAATTGTTGTTGAAGAGGAAATTTCTGCGCCCAAGTCAGGAACGTTTTTTATTTCTTTTTCTGCTAAAATCCTCTCTTCTATGCTTAAACAAGTGTTCAGCAAGTGATTTATATCCACGTTTTCAAGTTCTTGGTTGTAAGTTGGGAGTGCTTCTTTTTCTATTGCGATGGAGGGCAATTCTACGTTCAAAATCTCGGTGAATTTGCTGTTCGCAAGGGAGTCTGCAAGTGTTTGTTCCAGAGATTCTTTTGAAAATTTTTCTGTTGAAGCATAGCCTGGTTTTTGGTCTTTGAAAATGCGAATGCCAATTCCGCACGAGTTTGAAATTTCCGTGTTTTGCAAGGCTTTGTTGAAAACAGATATGCTTTTGCTATCACTTTTGCCAGCAAAAATATCAAATTGTTCCGCACCGCTTTTTTTAGCGATTTCATTTAAATATTCAACTGCCTCTTGCATGTTCATACGTTTGCATTCCTGATTAAGATTGAATTTTGCCAGTTAACTAAAATAGAAACTCTATATTTGGGATTTAGCATATCCCAGTAAAAATCCAAATTTTCCTGTGCTGTGTTTTTTATGGGAATAAGGCGTGGAAGCCCTGCGAATGATTGCAGAGGGTCGCCATCACATTCATAAGTGGTTAGCATTTCGCCGGTATTCGGGGTGCCAGTTTCTTTTTCAATAATAATGGATTCCCGTTTGGGGTTTTGCTTGTCGCTCGCTTTGAGAATTGAAAGAGCATAAGAGCCGTTTGGGTAAAAAATTCCCGAAATTCTTGGGGTGTAGTTTGGAGCATCCGGTTCGTAGGTTCTTGTTTTGAGAGCATCTTCAAAAGTTTTGCCTGCGTTTAAAAATTCGGCTATGGTATCTGTTTGGTCTCCATTGCTTATTATATGTGCTTCCTTTGCTACTCTGAAAGGGTTGTAGATTATGAGGCTTGGGTCGATTAATTTTTTTTCGTCAAAAGCTTTTGTGCTAACAGAGCCATCGCTGTTTTGAACAAAAATTCTATTCTTGCTATTTTCGCTTCTACCCATAATCCAATAAATTTGAACACGCTCGCCACCAGCACCAAGTCCCATAACAATCCCGCGCCCTGGGTAACCGTTTTCTTTTAACCACTGCACATTATTAAAAAAATCTGGCATATCATTGCCCTTCAGCTGCTACTTCTTCTTTTAGGTTGTCTGGAACAAATTCAAATGCGCGGCCATAATTATTAACCGCTGCAAGGCAAGTTTCCTTTGTTTTGTGTTTTTCGGGCACGTATTTAAGCGCATAGCCAGCATTCTTAACCGCTTCAAGGCATAGTTCGTAAGTTTTGAGTTCTTCGGGAACAAACTCAAGTGCCCAACCAGCTTTTTTAACAGCTACAAGGCAGAGTTCTGGCGTTTTGTGTTTAGTTGGCACATAATTAAGTGCATAATCGCTGTCATAGGCTTCTGCCGCTACCGCTTCAAGGCATAGTTCGTAAGTTCTAAATTCTTCCGGAACATAATTAAGCGCACCGCCATTTTTCTTAACCACTTCAAGGCAAATCGCTGGCTTTAAATTTTCAGGCACGTATTCAAGTGTCCAGCCACAACCGTGACCCTGTTCATCAGACATTATCGCTTCAAAGCATAGTTCGTGAGTCTTGAGTTCTTTTGGCACAAATTTAAGTATATGGCTACCGTTTTTAATCGCTCTAGAGAAAAAACTTTCAGGGGTATCATCAACACGCAGTTTAGTTCTTCCAAACAAATCCACTAGGTCATCTGGCACATATTCAGATACGTTGGCAAAATTACTATGCTTGCCCGCTTCAAAGCAGAGTTCCACAGTCTTGTATTCGTTTGGCACATATTGAAGCGCATCGTCACTCTGCTTAACCGCTTTAAGGCATAGTTCGTAAGTCATGAGTTCTGGCATATCTTTAAGCAGATGCAGAGAGCCTTGTTGCTCGATTTTTTTAAACAAATACTCTACTGGTGTCCATATAAACGCACGGTCATTCTTATTGGTTGCTATATCGCAGAGTTCATCGGTCTTGAATTCTTCTGGCACGTATTTGAGCGTATCGCTACGCCGTTCAACTGCTTCAAGGCAAATTTCCTTTGTCTTGTGTTTTTCGGGAACAAATTCAAGCGCGTAGCAATCTTTCTTCATTGCTGCAAGGCATAGTTCGTAGGTCTTGAGTTCTTCTGGCACAAATTCAAGATTACAGCCACTACGCTGAACCAAATCAAGGCATATCTGTGCTTTCTTGGCAGGGTCATCATAGCGAGCTAGATATTCTGCCACCAAAATTTTTCTATTAGACATAAATTTTTCTCTACCTCATATCAATTTCATCCACACCGGCTGGTGCTTTGAATTTGAATTCTTTATCCGCAAATTTTCCCTTAGTCAAATTTTCAATTGAATACCAAGTATCATTTCCAAAATTGTCTATTGTGTGCAAACGAACAGGCGAGCAGTCTGTTGGCAAAAGCCACACTTCCATTGCTTTGAATTGGTCTTTGTATTTGCTTGGATTTAGATTCAAGGAGTGAACATTTTTGTTTTTCCACAATTCATTCTTTGTGCTAATGGCTTTTGTGTTCAAATATCGAAAAAGTATTTCGCTTGGCTGGAGTTTGTTTTCTAAATCAGATATTAGCTTTATCAGCACTTGTTTTTGCAAAGGGTTATATTGCCACAAGTTCACACCATCACTCATCACCTGCAAATCAGACATTGTCAAAGCGAACTTGTTTTCGCCAGATGTTATGAGCATTCCGCTTTTTTGGATTTCTTCTCCTGTGGTTGCCACTCTTGTTAGCATTTGAAAATTGAATTTGAGCCCCGCATTTTTGCCAAAATAATTAGCGGAACATTGAAGCAGGGAATCTGCCTGCGTTGCCATTGCTGGCAAGGAGAGCAAAAAAAGAATGGTAAAAAGTTTGGGCATATAAATAAGATAGAAAATAAATTCTGGGTGTTGGTTTCACTTCTTTAATAACTGTTCCAAGATTTTTACGTTGTAGGCTGCATAAGGAATAGCCTGTTCGTCTATAACAGCTGTGTTTTTGTCTACTAGTTTTTCGGATTGCTTGCTATAATCTTTTAAGAATTTTTGCCAAACTGCTAATGGCAAGCCTTGGTCTATCAAGTCGGTTAGTCTAGCTTGGTAGTTCTTAAATGAGTTTTGCACTTCTGTTTCAAAGTTTTGAAGACACGTTATGAGTTCTTTTAGTTTTTCTATTTGTAGCTGATAATGTTTATTCCCTTGCATTTTGGCTCCTTTGGTTATCGGTTAGAAATTAGAAAATTATTTACTACATTTAAAAATAATGAAGTTCTTCATATTGAGAAATATATTAAAATGCTTATGTTTACTATTGCTAATTTCGTGTTCTTTCCAAACTTCTAAGGAAAGTATTATGCCGCCAGAAAGCCAAACTGCCGATACAGGACGTGTGGAGCCGATTTTTAAAGATGGAAAATTTGCTAATCCATTTCCTTCCAAACCAGTAAAAATGAACCCTTGGAAAGGCATTAAAATTCATTTGAGCGAAAATGGAATAACCAGACCCCCACAGCCTTTGCCTGCAGATGCCGTGGATGTTAAAAAGGCTTATCCAGAAGAGCAAACGGGCTTGTATGTGACTTGGCTTGGGCACTCTTCGTTTTTAATGCAAATAGATGGCGTACGCATATTGATAGACCCTGTTTTTAGCAACAATATTTCTCCTGTTCCCTTGCTCGGCGTAAAACGTTTCCAAAAAGAAATTCCTGTTAAATTGGAAGAATTGCCTTTTATAGATGCTGTTTTTATTTCCCACAATCACCGCGATCATTTAGAGAGGCAAACCATTACCGAACTCGCTCCTAATGTTGGTTTCTTTTTGGTTCCTATGGGGGTTGCTAAAATTTTGAAGGAGTGGGAAATAGATTCCGCGCAAATTCGCGAATATAATTGGTGGCAAGAGGCTTCTATAAAAGGAATGTCAGGGCAAATGCTGAAATTCGCTTGTACTCCGGCACGTCATTTTTCGGGCAGAAGTTTAACAGATTGGAATAAAACCTTGTGGGCTTCTTGGGTTTTCATAGGTTCCAAGCACCGAGTATTTTACAGCGGTGATACTTCATACAATTTTCATTTTAAGCAAATTGGCTACCACTATGGGCCTTTTGATTTGGTGCTTATGGAAAACGGTCAATACAGCATTCATTGGCCAGATTACCATATAATGCCCGAAGATGGTGTAAAAGCCTTTATTGAATTGAGGGGCAAATATATGCTTCCTGTGCATTGGGGCAGTTTTAATTTATCCATTCACGATTGGTGGGAACCCATTGAAAGAGCGAGCAAAGCGGCACAAGAGAATGATGTTAATCTGCTAACGCCTCGCGTTGGTCAAACTTTGTCTATAGATGAAAATCCACAAACATCGCCTTGGTGGAGAACTTTTATCCCTCTGAAATAATCCGCAGCGGTCATTCTTTTTTTGCCCTCTGCTTGAACTTCCAAAATAGCGAGAGCTCCATTTCCCGTGCCAGCGAAAACCGTATTTTTTTGAATGGAAATTTCACCTGGTTTCAAGGAGTGAGAGTTATCAATGGTGGTTTTCCTTATGAAAATTTTTTGTCCATTTAAATAAGTGTATGCACCGGGCCATGGAGTAAAGGCGCACAGCCTTTTGTGAATTTGGAGCGCACTCTTGTTCCAATCTATTAACCCATCTTCTTTTTTCAGTTTTGGCGCTGGGCTTGCTTGCTCGTGGTTTTGTTCCAACGGAGTGAAATTTTTGCTTTGGAGTTTTGCAAGTGCACAGTTCAATGCTTCGCAACCCGGAGCTACCATTTTTTTCAACAAGCTCTCCGTTGTATCATCTTGTTCTATTTTTATTTCCCTTTGTTCCAAAATAGGTCCGTGATCCATTTTTTCATCTAGCAAAAATATGGTTAAGCCCGTTGTTTCTTCGCAATTTGCTATTGCCCACTGCACAGGTGCGGCACCTCTATATTTTGGGAGCAAACTGCCGTGAATATTTACGGCTCCAAATTTTGAAGCGGCTAAAACTTCTTTTGGCAAAATTGAAAATGCAACAACCACAAAAATATCCGCATTTAATTTTTTCAATTCCTCAGCAAATTCGGGATTTTTAACCGAGGTGGGTTGCAAAACAGGAATGCCAGCTTCCAAAGCGGCAATTTTCACAGGAGGGGAGTGCAGTTCCATTCCACGCCCTGATTGTTTATCCGGCTGTGTTGCAATCGCTATCACCTCGTGTTCGCCTTTTGCAAGGTGTTTCAAAAATTCAGCCGCAAACTCCGGCGTTCCCATAAAAATTATGCGCATACGATTAAGCTCCAATCCACACTGCTTTTTTCCCAAAGATTGAATTCAGTTTTTTCAAATTTTCCCTTGTCGGAGAAATTTTATATTTATTCGTTTCCATTTTATATTGGCAACCATTATTCCCAAACACATAAAAACAAATAGAAGCTCCCTTCTCTTTGTTGTTTTCTTTGAAGAATTCCTTTATTTTGGAATTTTGAGTTTGGTCTAAAAAATCTGAGTGCAATTCAATGAAAAAAGTTTTCGCTTGTTTTATTTTGTCTTCTAAAAATTCAATGGAATTCACCATTAATTGAGGCTTGTTGTTAAAAGAAGATATTGTGAGTTTGCCAGAGGCAATAACAAGAGAGCTTTCAATACTTTTTCCTTTTATGCTTTCCCATTTTTTTGCCCCGCAAAAGGCTTCTAGTTTATCGTGCTTGTCTTGCAGAGTTAGAATGGCTATTGTGTCGTTATTTCTGGTTGGTTTTTCGCTAACATTGCTAACAAGTGCGGCAATTTTAACGGTGGTGTCCATCCGTTCGTGCATTTTTGCTTTGTCAGAGAGGTCAATGTCTGCAAACCCCCTGATTTCTGCATAATATTCATCCAAGGGGTGGGCGCTTATCTGCGCCCCAAGTGTTTTTTGCTCTTTCATAAGGCTGTCCAAAAAAGACCATTCCGCAGATTCTTCCAAATTTGGTTCCTCTTTGGTATCATCGCCAAACAAAGCCATTTGCGCAGACAATTTTTTAACCTTCCAAGAAGAAGCATCTGCAAGGGCAAGTTCAACGGATGCGAATTTTTGAGCACGCGTTCCGGGCAAGGAATCCAATGCTCCGGCTTTTGAGAGGCTTTCCAAGGCAATTTTATTTATGGTTACATTTTCACATAAATGAAGTCTGCGAACAAGGTCAAAAAAACTTTTGTATTCACCGTTCTTTTTTCTGTCTTGCTCAATATCACGTGCCACAACCTCTCCGCATCCCTTTATTTGCGATAAACCCCATCTTATGGAACGCCCTTCCACGCTGAATGCCTCTCTGGATTTATTCACATCTGGCGGTAAAATTTCTATTCCCATTCTTTTGCATTCTTCAACAATATTTATCAGCTTCTCAAATTTTTCAACGCTCATAACAGCCGCCATATATTCTTGCGGAAAATTGGCTTTGAGGTATGCGGTTTGGTAGGCAACATAAGCATAAGTTGCAGAATGGCTTTTGTTGAATGCGTAGCCGCAAAATGGAATCAAGTCGTCCCAAATTCTTTTCAAAAGCTGCTCGCTGTAACCTCTGTTTTTTCCGTTTTCAAAGAATTCCGGTTCCATTGTGTCCATTACTTTTTTGATTTTTTTTCCCATAGCACGGCGCAATACGTCTGCTTTGCCGAGAGAAAATCCAGCTAAAATTTGCGTTAATTGCATAACCTGTTCTTGAAAAACAATAACTCCATAGGTTTCCATTAAAATGGGTTTCAAACTTTCGTGATAGCAATTTATCGTTGAAGGGTCATTTTTTCCTTTTATATATCTAGGAATGTTTTCCATTGGACCTGGGCGGTAAAGGGCATTCATGGCAATTAAATCTTCAAGGCAACTCGGTTTCAATTCCTGCAAATATCTACGCATTCCAAAAGAATCAAACTGAAACACCCCAAGCGAATTTCCTTGCCCGAACAAGTCAAATGTTTTGGCATCGTTTAATGGAATTTTGCTTATATCCAATTTTTGTTTTTTTGTCTCTTCAATGGTATTCACCGCTTCTTGAATTATAGACAAATTTCTAAGCCCCAAAATATCCATTTTCAATAAACCTATATCTTCGGTATAATGTTTATCGTATTGCACAGCGGGGT
>JAITFN010000005.1 GCA_031281345.1 Candidatus Fibrimonadaceae bacterium | reverse complement strand
TCCTCAGTAACAGGAACTCCTTCCATTTCATTGGAATGTATAGCTCTTTTAGAAATCTCTATTCTCTTATGCTTTGTCATAAAGAACCTCTAAAGGTAATATAGAAAATTTCATTGGTCTTGTATGCAACGGACGCTGAATAGGAAGTCCTTATCGAAGGTGCCCCAGCCTACGCCATCGAAGTTGTATAACACACCCCTGCTGCTGGCGTCGTAGCTAAACTCCGAGGCACTCCACCAGTCGCCGATGCTACCAACATCAGAGAAACTGCCATCATCGGAATAGCCGCCACCTGGTAGTGCGGAAAAGCCGTATTTGTCCTCGCCGTTGCCAGATTTCCCTTTATAGCTGTCCCAGCCACTCTTTGACTTTAAATATTTGCCTGCTACTTTATCACCACCAACAAAATATATGAGCATTTCCCATTCGTCATTACTCGGCAAATGCCAATCGCTGGGACAAGCAGACATTGCCGTTGCCCAGTTATACAACCTACCATACTTGTCGCAGTTAGCTGGTTTGTTGTCGTAGCATTTTTGAGCCGCTCGCCTCATAATTCAAATTCTCCGCCATCCAAATCAGCTCGCCAATTTTTACTGTTTTGTATTCTTTGCCGTCTCGTGCATCGGTGAATGTGCCTATTTGCAATTTATTTTGCTGCTCATTTTTCTTTTCGCAAGCAACGAAAAGTAATGTGCAAGTAAGGGCGAGGAAGAGTTTGAGCGTAGGCATTTTATAATCTTGCATATTACGAAATATAGAAAAAGTGGGGAATTATAGCGATATGTACCCACATTGAATTTTATATATTTAGATATAAATGCCGTTTGCTATACTTAAAAAGTATATGGAGACTTGTATGAAAAAATTACCTAAAATAACCTGCTTTTTAATTCCATTTCTGCTAGTTAGCCCACTCATAGCAATAATTGCTGTTTTTTTAGTTTTTACTAAACTGAACGATATAAAAACGGAAAAACTTGCCAATGAAATATTGAATGGTCCAATACCAAATTCAACGGAGGTCATCGAAATCATTTCAGGATGCGGGAATGTTACGGGAACAGGGAATGATGTAGAAATTTGGATAGGGTTACTTGTCAAATCCGAACTTTCCAAAGAAGAATTGTTGGAATTTTACCGTAATTTATACGGTAAAAATATCGAAGTATATGAAGCATCTACATATAAATATAGGAACTCTCTTTTAATGAAAATGTTAAAAATAGAATTTAACAGCTTGAAAAATTTATCTAGTTATGACAATTATTTTATTATAGGAAGATCAGAAGAAGCGGTTTCTGCAAATTTTGATTTAAGAGGATTTTAAGTATATATAACCCAAGATATCTTTTGCGTTATTTTGCTTTGCGAGGGTTGCGGTTGGATGTGGGCATTTATCTTACTTTACTCATCAATCGTTACCTCAAAAATTATATCGTCAAAATTGTCATCTGGGTGGCCGTCATTACATCTATACTTTCTTGTATTGCCATTTATTTCAACAATCATAGCTGCACCTCCTGTCCAACAATCTGTACGTTTATTCCCTATCCAATCAGTAGTCCCCCAAGCGTTATAAACGATTAGTTCCATTTTTTTTGTAGTTCCCTTAAAGAGAATAGGCTCGTCTTTCCTATCATAGAATAAATGTTCCCAAAGAAAAAAACCTTTTGCCTCCTCTGAATCAAAATCCATTTTCAGTTTGCCATCTTTACTTTTATCTAACACTCGCAAACACACCGCTTGTTTCCACTCTGAGTTCGTTGATATAATTTTCAAAGAACCAGAAAACTTTCTTTGCACAGGAATCCGATCTAAACGAATAAGCTCCCAGTCTTTGTACTTAAAAACATCAACATCAACAAATTCATTATCAAAAATTGGCACTTAATTTATCTCCTTATTCCATGACGTAACCATAGAATTAATCTAGTAAAATAATGTGCAAGCAAGGATGAGGGTGAGTTTAGGCATAAGCATATTTAAGCAGCTAAACTATTTTTCAACTTCGAATAAGTTATATTATACGCTTCCTTGAATGTTTTGGAATAATGCTCATCAAGTCGCCTCGCCTCTCCTGTAGCAAAATCATAAGCGGCTTCATAATGGGCTAAAGCTTCGTGTCTGCGTGATACTTCTTCTGGGCGAAGGGCTTGGAGGAATTTTCCGTCTCTATACATCATTACTGAATTGCCGACTATTCCCCATTCGTTGCTTTTTTGTTCTATACTAGGGTCAAAAAATTCCACCTGCTGCACCACACCATTTTGAACAAAGGCTGCATACGTATCGCTTTTGATTATTGTATTCAAAATATCCAGCATTTCGTCATTGCTCATATCTATTGCAATATTGTTATCTTCTCCTTTATCTTTCTTTTTGAGTGCTTCAAGAAAATAATCTATCAATTCTTTCTTTTTCTTCTCTTTATCGTCTTCATCGGTTTTATCTCTCTGCGAATCAACTTGCTGATATATGTCGCAGAAGCTATAATCTGTCCCATATATTGCATTTACTATTCCGTTTATCTCTGAAACTGCTTTGTTTAATATGGCCGCTCTATCTGGCGAAACAGATGATACATATTCGTACATTAAATCTGTATATTTTTTGTCTTCAAACACATTTACGGATTCACCAATTTTTGCGTGTTCTTTTGCGAGTTCCTCTAACTCTCTTAGAATTTCCTCATCGCTTCTTGTAGGTTCGGTTTTTGTGTTCATCCACTCCGGCAATTTAATAGTACCGTCTTTGAATGGGTCGTTACCTGCAATAGGCGTATTTTCTTTTTTGGATATATCCTCGCCCCATACGGGAATTGTAAAAGGTTTGCTTGAAGTTTGCGATATGTATTGAGTTCCATAACCGCTGATTGCACCTGCAATGCCATAACCGCTTATATTCATAAAAACCTCGCTTTAAATTATTCCGCTCATTAATCTTTCGTAAGTTTTATTATACACTTCTTTCCTCACTTCGCTAACACCTTCACCTGCTTTACTATATAATACATTACCACCTATATTAACAGCACCGTAATCTATATGCCTTCCATAAGTAAAATCATACGTAGCATTATATACGCTAAGTATTTCAGCTTTTCTTAAACTTTCTGCATTTGTTTGTATTTGTGTTAATTTCTTTTCATCATAATCTTTATTATAAATCATTATTATTGTCTCTGCATCGCCGTCATAAAAAAGTGCGTGGTCAATCACTCCTTTTTTGTGAATACTAGTAGCTTGATACATATCGCTTTTAATTATTATGCCTGGTTGTTGGTTGCCGTTGTTGTCGTATGTTAGCGTTGTTACCCTTCCTTCGCCACGATCATAATCAACTGCGGTATAATAACCATCGCTTTGAATTGCTATTATATTATTTCCTCGTGCTGCTATAATATTGCTTATTATGTCATTGTCTTCTTCTTTATCTTCGCGTTTTTTAATGCCAAGTACCTCCATTAAATAATCTACCAATTCTTTATTTTTCTTTGGGTCTTCGTCTTCGCCAATATACATTTCACTTTCTAATCTTTCTAACATTTCATTTGTTTCGCTTTTTAAAATACCTGCTCTATCGGGCGAAGCAGAAGATATATATTCATCCATTAACTTTGAAAATCTAGGATCGCTATTTTGGAATTGCCCTGTTCTTGCGTGTTCTTTTGCAAGTTCCTCTATTTCTTTCAGAATTTCCTCGTCACTTCTTTTAGGCTCGGTTTTTGTTTGCATATATTCTAGCAGTTTAACGTTTCCTGTTTTTGCCATATCTTTGAATGGGTCGTAACCCTTTGTAAGGGTAAAATCTCTTCTTTTATTTGTCTTTGGGTCGTTGTCTGTTTTAGCTGTATTCTCACCCCATACAGGAATTGTAAAAGGTTTGCTTGAAGTCTGCGATGTGCTTTTAGTTCCATAACCGCTGATTGCACCTAGTATGCCGTAACCGTTTATGTTCATAAATCACCCTGCCGCCTTAAAGGTATTCCCGCTTACAAAACTATTAGAATCATTTACGCTTTTATAAGCTTCGAGATATACTGCCCCAAGTTCGCCATTGCGAAGACCCTCTTCTTCTGTCCAAATTTGTTCAAGCTGCCCTGAACCGTGTATGCTATCAAACAACAGTACAGCCTTACCGCTGTCGTCATTAATGCTAACAAATTTCACTATGCCTTCATCAACACAAGCTTCAAACGTATCGCCTTTCATATTTAAAATAAAACTGCCGTCATCATTGATCACTTTTTCACTGCAACCGCCTCCTGTTTTATTTATTTCATTTCCCATTTTAAGTGCTTGCATTAGCATATCTATCAAATCAAAATCTTTTTCTCCTATGTCTTTCTTGTTAATTGAGTGTTTTTTTTCATCTATTTCTTTCATTGCATCTTTTAGAATTTCCTCTCTATCGGGTGAAACAGAAGACACCCATTCTTTTGTCAAACTTTTAAATTCTTCGTCCTCATACATAAAAGTTCCTTGCCGACCGTGTTTTTTTGCCACCTCTACAATATCTTTTAATATTTCTTCGTCACTTCTCGTAGGCTCGGTTTTGGTATATATATAACTAGGCAAGCTAACGCTATTTGTTCTAGCCATATCTTCAAATGGGTTATAGGTTTGACTTGTTTGATTTGCATTACTGTTCTTTTTGCTTTCGGTCTTTATTTTCTCGTCAAGTGCTACGGCAAAAGCCGAAGATGTTTTGTCTTTATTAGCCGAAGAGCCATAACCGCTGTAATTGTACGATACGCCGTAGCCGCTTATTTCCATAAAAACCTCTATTTAGAGTGGTTAATTTTGTACGTGCAAAAATTGTGCCAGAATAAGCACGTAACGCTAAATATGTGGCATTGTGTCTAAAAAAGGCTAAACTTTTTCCATAATATGCCGATATAGAGCGTAGAGGTGCGTTTATGCGGATTAATGATGTTATGAGAATACAGGAAGGCTTTAAGCAAAATCAGCAAAAAAGCCAAAGCAAAAATATTGGAAAAGAAATAACGCAAAAAATAGAATTTAATGTTATTGAAGCGTTAATGGGGAGAATTAAAAAGAAAAATAAAGGTGAAATGCTGCCTATAAATACACAAACTAATCCTGCCTATAATCTTTCTTTAAACAGTCCTAAAACACCTATGTGGGATAAATTTTATACAAAAAGAGAAGCTACAATGAGTGACGAGGAAATTGAAAATGCAGTTAAAACATTGGCTCTTGAATTTGCTGAAAAATCAATGGAAATAGGAAATTCGGGGAAAGGCAAGGCTATGATTAACAGTATGCTAGATAAATTGAGACAAGAATATAATAATAAAATGGTTGATTTAGACCTGATGTATGTATCAGTAGTTTCTCCCGACAGAAAAGCAGCTTACGCAAAAACTGATTTTACAAAGGGCAATGCAGTTTATGGAGATGAGCCAACAATGTATGGACCTAATGGAAATGAACTGCTTGAATGGGGGCCTAGCGGTTGGGCAACAATTTGTACTGCTGCGGAACACGAAAGAAGTAAGAAACTTACAAATATTTATGTAGATACAATAAGAGCGTATGAAGCGGAGAATGGACAAATTCCATATACAACTATTTCAAGAGCAATAGCACCACCCAAAAATTGGGTGTAAAATAATGTGCAAACAAGTGCGAGGGTTGCGGTTGGGTTATTCATACTCATTTTCCAATTGTTTGTTTAAAACATTCATTAGAACTAATTTAGTAAATAATCTTTCTTGAAAACTCAATGCTTTTATCAAAAGTGGGCTTGCTGCCCCCTTTTGGAAACCCCCGCTTTTTCGCAGGGCTGCCGCCCTTGCAACCTGCGTACATTAACGTGTTTCGCAGCAATGGCACGGAACGGCTTCGCCGTTC
>JAITFN010000079.1 GCA_031281345.1 Candidatus Fibrimonadaceae bacterium | reverse complement strand
AAAGTGGGCCCAGCAGGACTTGAACCTGCGACCAGCGGATTATGAGTCCGCTGCTCTAACCAACTGAGCTATAGGCCCTAGCTAATTGCTTTTGTTTCCTAAAAGTAGTAAATAATTTTCGGCCGTATAGTCCCAAGTTACTTTTATGGATGTTGCATTGTCAATAAGCCTTGACCACAGGGTCTTGTTCTCTCTGAAAATGGATTCAGCTGTGCGTATTAGCTCTAAAACCATATCTGGCGAAGCACTTTCCGAAATAAAAGCATTTGCCTTTATGGAATCTTCATTTTCTTTGTCGTCATAAGGCTTTGTGAACACGAAGCTTTCTCGTGCTCGCCTGTTGCTGAGCGGTATTGTGCCTGCAGCATAGGATTTTATATAACGCGCTAAAGATGGTTCACCAGCATTTATTGAAAAAAACATATCCGCTGCAACAACCCTTTGGTACAAAGTCTCCTCGTTTTCGGTTAAGGGAAGAATAGCTATTTTGTTATGGTGTTTTTCTTGAATGGTGGCGAAATAAGGATAGTTGGGATTGTTCTCCGATATGCCTATCACCAGCTGCAAATCCAAGTTTAGCAGATTAGCCAAAATAGTAGCCATAATTTGAGCGGAATCTTCCGAAGTGGAATCTATATGCGAGTACATAAGCATACTGGAATCCACATCCATACCGAGCTTCTCCCTTAGGCTATCTTTGCATTGCTTTTTGTAACTTTCTCGCTCGTTTGGAAGGTTCCATACAGAATAATCTATGCCGCTTTGAACGCTATAGAGCTTGTGCCTTTGGCTTTCCAAGAATCCTCTCATTCCACCTTGCAAATCCGTGGAAAGCAACCAAGACAAGTAGGCTGCAGAGGTGAATACAACTTTGTCGGAGTAAAGTATAGCGGCTTTTAGCATACTCACTTTGCCCCAAAATTCGTAGCCGTCAATGTCAAAACCCTCTGGTGGCAGCCCAATACGCGGTATATCTTCGGGGCTGGAAAGGTAGTCGTAGCGAATGTTGTGAGCGGTCAATATAACTGGAATATTTGCAAAGTGGTCTTTATATATGGTTTTCGTTAGCGCTCCGGCAATGCCGCCCCATTCGTGAACGTGT
Source organism: Candidatus Fibrimonadaceae bacterium (assembly GCA_031281345.1). Taxonomy (GTDB): domain Bacteria; phylum Fibrobacterota; class Fibrobacteria; order Fibrobacterales; family Fibrobacteraceae; genus Fibrimonas. Next base: position 7,040 of record JAITFN010000079.1, on the reverse strand, counting down.
ATTGCATTTGGCTTGAATTGCATTTTTTCGCAGTAGTTCAGAGCCGCAGATGCTAAAAAGGAAAACCGCAGGTTATTGTCGTAATAGGGCTTTTCCCCAGGATTGCCATATACTCCGGCTCTGCCAAAATAATGGTCGTAATGTATGAACAGGTCGTTTTCATTGCCTGAGCTTTCCAGTACGGAATACTCTCTGTTTTCCAGTTTTTCGGTAAATTTCTTGTTGTTGTGCCCGTGTTTATAGTCTTTTTTGTCTGTTAGTTCGGAAAAAAACGGCGAAAATCCCAGAACTTCTGCCCCTAACCTGCGGTATGCACTAATAATGCTCCCTACGGTTCTAGCCAGTGGGCTGTCGCCCACGGGGTAGCATTCGGAACAAATTACTAGAATTTTCATAAAAAACACCTTATTACTAATAAAATATACTTTTTCAAAAAAAAAAGAACTATTTTTATTAGCAGTAGTATTCCAACTTCAACTATGAGGTCAATTATGTTCAAAAAAGTGGTATTTTTCCTTGTTTCTGCGACCGTGCTTTTTGGTTGCAAGGGTAAAAACGAAAGTGACGGCGATTCTTACTATAAAGAAGGAAAGTACAGGAATGCCGTGAATTCCTATACAGCTGCCCTAAGCAAGGGCAAGATTTCCGATGGCTTTTACGATAGTTTTGTTATAGCTTATGCTAGCGCAGCAAAGCAAACCGCTAAAAAGAATGCTAGCGATGATATTATACGCTCCTATATAGAGCAAATTCACAAAAATTTGCCAAAATCAAAGAAAGCAGCAACCAAAGACTCTGTGGTGCTGGCTTTGTCTGAAATTGGCGTGGCTCAGGCAATGGGTGGCTTTGAGTACGAATACACCTTGCAAGGGTTCCGCAATTTAGATAGCGCAATTAGCATAGCCAAGCGAAACGGCGGTTCCAATGCTGGTCTTGCCGAGTCTTCTCGCAAAAAGGCAGAAGATGCTATTGTTAAGCAGGCTATTGAAAATTCAGATGGCGCAGAGAACACCATTGCCGCTGAATATACGCTTTTGGAGGCAGAGGTGGTGGCCCCAAAGAATGCAGCCTTAAAAACAGCCTTAAATAAAGTTCGCATTAAAAATCGCGGAGACTACTTGCTATTTGCCGAAGAAATAATTGGGCAAAAAGCAAGTCGCTTAGTGGACAAATACGGCTACGTTATGAGTTTCCCCATACTCAGCATTGGGCCAACAAGCACAACCGGAGAATTAGCTGTATGGAACAGCACAGGCAACAACGTGGACTTTGACGTTAGCACCATTAAAATGATTTCAACAGACGGCAAAGAAGCTCCTGCCAAATACGTAGGTGGCGGCTGGTGCTTTATGAGCGATCATCTTGGCAAAATGAAAAGCCAGTTCAAAGGCTCCGTGGGTAGGCTTCTTTCCGAATTGAGCTGCCAGGCAAAGTTATCTTTCACTTATCCCAGCGGTTTTATTCCAGATTATATTGAAGTTCAAGACAAAGACAAAAATATTGGAAGAAAGTATTTTGGACAGAAGTAAAGCGACTTATGCAATATAAAATCCTTGTTGTTGAAGACGAAGAGTTCATAAGAAGCGGCTTGCAAGAGTGCCTTGAAATGGAAGACTACGAAGTTGCCGTTGCAGGTGATGGCGAAGAAGCACTGCTAAAAGCAGATGATTTTTTGCCTCACTTGGTTCTTTTAGACGTTATGATGCCCAAAAAGAACGGCTTTGACGTTTGCAGAATTCTGCGGAAAAAATATCCAAATCTTGTGATAATAATGCTAACAGCAAAGGGCGAGGAATCTTCAAAGGTTATGGGTTTGAACATAGGCGCAGACGATTATGTGACAAAACCTTTTTCCACTTTGGAATTGCTTGCCAGAGTTAATGCCTTTTTTAGAAAACTAGCCATTAAAACAGAAGTGCCTGCTTTTGCGAGCGAAACAGCCGAGTTTTGCGGCATTAAATTGGACTTTAGAAAGTACGAAGCTTCAAAAAATGAATTGCCGTTGGATTTGAATGTTAGAGAATTTCAAATTCTCAATTTGTTTTGCAAAAAGCGTGGCGAGGTTATATTGAGAGAAGAGTTTGTGCAACTAATAGATTCCAGCTCAAATTCCAGAACCATAGATAACTATATAGTGAAGTTAAGGCAAAAAATAGAAGACGACCCAGAAAATCCAAAACTCATATTGTCTATAAGAGGAATGGGGTATAAATTGGATGCTTAGAGCGTTTGCATTTATCGGTTTATTGCTTTCAATTTCTTGTTTTGCAAGCGTGGCTAACAATAAAATTCAAGAAGCGGCTTATATTTTAAGCATCGATAAAGACACGGCAAAAGCCAAGGAATTATTTGATTTTGCTGCAAACTACTCCGGTGCTGCAATTAGGGAAAAACTGAGTGCTCATTTGTATTTGGCAAAAATCGCAGAAGCTAGGCGAGATACTCAGAGTATTGTGAAGCATTATGGCTTTTTGAAAAATAATTCGCAAAATAATTCGCTTGCATATATGGCTGCTAGCAAGGAAAAACAATTTTCAGCAACTAATGAAAGAGTTAAAATTGCTGGCGAAAAAATTATTTACGAGCAAAAGAGCACAGTTTATCCAGAAATAGCTTCTGACCAAGTTTCCAACTGTTTTGTAGAAGGCGAATTGCTTGCTAGTCGTATAGTGGTGTATAATTGCCCAAATAAAAATTCTCTGCATTTGATTTCAAGGCAAAAAGGCTTGGAAATAGGAAGCATTCCGTACGCAGACGTACCTGCAAAAGTGTTTTTGACTTTTGACGGGCTTTTTCTCTATTGCAAAAATTGGCTTTATTTTCACAAACTTGGCGAAGATTTAAAAAATTACGCTTGGCGAAAACCAGCTCTTGAAGTACAGGATATTGAAAGTGTGGGAGATAAAATTTACGTTTTGGACATAAGCGGAAAAATCAGTTTGCTGGGCAAGAATTCTGGAGATTTGGTTTCTGTTGTAAAAAGCGATGGAGAGAATTTTTTTAATCCTGGTGTTGGCCTTATTGGTACATATCAAAAGAACGGCGGAATATCTGTGTTCGATACGCTTTTGAACAATTTATGGAATTATCAGATAGACGGAGAAATTTCGGAAGATCCGATTGTTAAATCGGATTCTGTGATTTTCAATTTGCAAAACGGAAGTTCCGAGATTTTAAATACAAGGCATTATAAAAAATTTACATTTTCTGCAAGCAATAATATAGATTCTCTGCTCGCTTTGGAGAGCGGCAACGCCTTTGCTTGGTATAGCATTGCAGAACAGGATAAAAGCGATAGTGCGTGGAGGCGGGCGGTTATTTACGGTGCAAGAATGCAAGATTTTTCCCAATTCGTTTTTTCCAGATATGCAGAAAAAATAGGCGCGAAATGGGTTAGATATTTGCCGCTTTCTTCAAAAATGCTTTATCCTCAAATGTTCAGTGATGCAAACTGGCTTTTTGTTTCTGACGAGGGTTCTCAGAGCTTGTTGAAGTTTTCTTTGGAAACAGGGAATTTTGGCGGAGAGATATTGCTTCCAAGAGACAGGGAATACACCGTGAGAGACAACGAACCTCCGTGGCTTATACTCAGTTCTGGAGATGGCTTATCGCAATTTTCGCTCAGGGAGCAAAAAAGCGTTTCTATTGAAACTTATGGCAAGCCTTTTTCTTTTTTGCGCAGCAAAGATTCCATTTACATAGGATTTTGGAATGGTTTTGTGCTTAAATATTTTATACCAAAAATGCGCCTTGAATGGTCTCGCAGGGTGAGTTCTGCTCCGGTGCTTTTGTCTGCTGGCGAGAATGGGATTTATTCATTTTCGCAGGGGAAAGTTTCTTTGCTCTCTAAAACGCATGGTCCTCAAGATATTAATCTGGGCACCAGCTTGGCGGCTTATTTCAAGTACAAAAATGGTATGTTTGCCATAGCTTCAGAAGAAGGAGATGTTCATATTTTTTCTGAAAAAGAGGGTTTTAAGCAGCAGGGCGATTTTTCTGTCCGTTCCCAAATAGTTTCTTTTGAATTGCTCGAAAATAATGGAAAAACTTATGCGCTCGCAGGCGGCGTGAATCAAACTTTCTCCTTGTACGAAATTCCAAGCGGCAATCTGGTTTGGACATTCAATAGCAAAGGTTCCTCGTACCAGCCGGTTTACCACGGCTCGCACATTTGGCTAGACCAAGATGGCTCTGTTGCCGCAATAGACATAAATTCTGGCAAGGTTGCTAAAAGATACCCCATTTTTGGTAGCGGTGCTTCAATTAGCATTCACGGCAACACGCTTTATTGCGCTACTCCGCAAAAATTGCTGTATGCCTTTCCATTATCCAACTATCTATAAGCTTTCGGGCAATTGAGCCTTTGGGGGGCAAATCTGGCAATTCATCGCTGCTGGCATACCAAGCGGCTCCCTCAATTTCAACTCCGTCTGGTTTTAACTCCCCACTTTCCCATTCTGCGGCAAAAGCCGCCATTAGGGAATTGGGAAAAGGCCAGGGCTGGCTCTCCAAATAACGTAAGTTTTTAATGCGAATGCCGGTTTCTTCCATAACCTCGCGGTGAACGGCTGTTTCCAAGCTCTCTCCGGGTTCCACAAAGCCTGCCAGCAAACTGTGCCGTTTGGGTGGGAATTTGGTATTGTGAGCCAGTAAAATTCGGTTTTCTTTTGTTATCAAAACTATAATTGCCGGAGAAATAACGGGATAAAAGTTCTCTTCGCAGGCCTGGCAGGTCATGCAACGTTCAAAATTATGCTCTTTTAAGGGCTTTCCGCATTTTGGGCAGTACTTATAAAGGGCTTTCCACCAGCTCAAATGAGCGGCTAAAATGGCTATATGCGCAATTTCCGGCTCTGCTTCCGAAAAAAAAGTTCGCAAGGGCACTCCGCCCTCTAAATCCGGCAAATTCAGGCATACAAGGCGTTTCCCATTGTATGTTCCAATGTCTAAAACAGTTGTATCTTTATATTTTTCAATATCTTTTAACGGGAATTCCGCGTTGCCTTTGCCTACGGCAATAACAATGTCCGAGCTTGAAAGCGAGGTGCATTTTACTGTGGAAGGCGAGAACATACGGGAGTAATATAAATTTTTTTTATTTTACCCTTGCTTTTTTTGAAAAAAAAAGTTAAATTTGTACTATAATTTTACAAACTCCAAAGGAGATTACTATGAAAAAACCCGACCTGGTTGAAAAGGTTAAAGAGCTCGCAGGGCTTGAAAGCAAAGCAGCGGCAGAACGCGCTGTTAACGCTTTTTTGGATGGAATTGAAGCTGGCTTGCAAAAAGACGGCGAAGTTCAGTTGATAGGCTTTGGCACTTTCAGAGTCAAAGATCGTCCGGCCCGTGAAGGCCGCAATGTCAAAACCGGCGAGAAAATCAAAATCAAAGCTTCTAAAACCGTTACTTTTAAAGTTGGTGCTGCGCTAAAAGCCAATGCAACTAAAAAGAGCGGCAAAAAGAAATAATTTTTTTAGCAGTTTTGAAGCGGCAGAGCTTATGGCCCTGCCGTTTTTATATTTTATAGAGAAAATGTACATTTCAATTGAAGAATCTGCAAAAATTCTAAGGCAAGGCGGAATAGTGGCTATTCCAACAGAAACTGTTTATGGGCTTGCCGGCAATGCCTTTGACGAAACTGCCGTAGCCAAGATTTTTGCGGTAAAAGAGAGGCCTTTTTTTGATCCTTTGATTGCCCATATAGCAGAAATTGAAGAACTTGAAAACTTGGCGGCAGAAATTCCCAAAAATGCCAAATTGCTGGCAGAAAAATTTTGGCCTGGTCCCTTAACGCTGGTGCTCCTCAAAAAAGAAAAGGTCCCTGATTTAACCACCGGAGGGCTTCCAACGGTTGCTGTTAGAATGCCACAAAAGCAAATTGCAAGGGATATAATAAAATTAGCCGGATTTCCGCTTGCCGCTCCAAGCGCAAATAAATTCCAGCACCTAAGCCCAACAAGTGCAGAGCACGTTTTGGAGCAGCTCAGCGGCAAAATAGACGGCATAGTGAATGGGGGAGTTTGCGAAATAGGTGTTGAAAGCACCGTTGTCGGTTTTGAAAACGATATTCCTGTGATTTATAGACCAGGGGCGGTTACAAAAGAAATGATAATTGAGAGTATAGGTAAAACCCTAGATACTAAATCATATACCATACACCCTTCTCCCGGAATGCTTGAAAAACATTATAGCCCAAATACGATGTTATGTTTGGAATTGCCAAGCGAGGTGCCGCCTAATTGTGGGTTGCTCGCTTTTGGGAAATTGCCGGAAAATACCACACTTTTTGCAAAAACATTGAACTTGTCTGCAACAGAAAATTTAACAGAAGCGGCTGCGAATCTATATGGAATGCTGCACGAATTGGATTCTTGCAAGTTGAATAAAATTTATGCGATGTTGCTTCCGCCTGTTGGTCTTGGCGTGGCTATCAATGATAGATTGACAAAGGCGGCTGATGTTTAATGCTTTTACTCCAAATAAGTATATCCATACAAACCGGAGCGGTAAATGCTTAAAAATTCCCTGCCTTCTTGTTTGGATATTTTATCGTCTTGAATTGCATCTTTAACCCAGTTTTCCATTGTGCGCACAAGGGATTTATCGGAAAAATTCACATATTCCAAAACATCGGAAACAGATTCTCCGGCTATGATTTTCTCTATTTCGTAAGAGGAATCATTGCAAGCTATGTGAACAACATTTGTGTCGCCAAAGAGATTGTGCAAATCGCCTAAAATTTCTTGATATGCTCCAACCAAATAAACGCACAGGTAATATGGCTCTCTTTCTTTTAAGTGGTGAAGAGAAAGGGTTTTGGTTATTTCGCCCTCACGATTTACAAATAGTTCAATTTTTCCATCGCTATCGCAAGTGATGTCTTGAATTGTTGCATTTATGGTAGGTTCTTCGTTCAAACGCTGTATGGGCATAATGGGGAAAATTTGGTCTATTGCCCAGGCATCTGGCAGGCTTTGGAAAAGGGAAAAATTCCCAAAGTATTTGTCTGCAAGCAAGCGGGGCAGAGCATCTAGTTCTTG
>JAITFN010000077.1 GCA_031281345.1 Candidatus Fibrimonadaceae bacterium | reverse complement strand
ACTTGGAAAGTAGCAACAAATAGCACGCTGGACTCCTATACAATAAGCGTTACTGCTACCTGCGGTTCAGTTTATATAGAGGACCAACCCTGCGGTACGGTAAAAGTTAAAACTGCAAGCAGCAGCTCTGGTGGCGCAGGTTCAAGCAGTTCCACAGGTGGCGGTTCAAGCAGTTCTGTTGTTCCCTTAACTTGCACGCTTCAATCGACAACTGTTGTTAGAGGCAGTACAATCCCTACACCTACTTTAACGTGCGGCAATGGCGAAACTGCAACTAGCCCTAATTGGAATGGTCGTCCACAAACTAACACTACTTGGGAAGTAGATGCAAATGGTGTCACCAACTCCTATACCATAACAGTTAGTGCTATCTGCGGTACAGATACAGAGAGGATACCAGCAGTCTCCTGCGGCACGGTAAATGTCGTGGATGCAGGTTCAAGCAGTTCCACAGGTAGCGGTTCAAGTAGTTCCACAGGCGGCGACTCAAGCAGTTCTGTGGGCGGCGGTTCAAGTAGTTCCACAGGCGGCGACTCAAGCAGTTCTGTGGGTGGCGAATCAAGCAGTTCCACAGGTAGCAGTTCAAGCAGTTCTGTGGGTGGCGAATCAAGCAGTTCCAAAGGCGGCGAATCAAGCAGTTCCACAGGTAGCAGTTCAAGCAGTTCTTCCGTTGCAACATCAGACAATCAAACATTCACAGATACACGTGACAATCAAACGTATAAATTTGTGAAAATTGGCGAGCAAACTTGGATGGCGCAGGATTTGAATTATCGCGGAACCGAGCCGGATATATTGGGCGAATGCTTCGACCAAACCTGCGATAAACGGCTTTACAACTGGGCAACGGCTATGGGATTTGAAGCAAGCTGCAATAGCAGTTCATGTGTTTCGCAACAGAAGACTCCTAATCATCAGGGCATTTGCCCCGATAAATGGCATATCCCTACAAAAGAAGAATGGCAGGCTTTGGTAGATTTTGTAGCCGTTGACGTAACCGTTAATGGTGAAAATGTTTGTACTGAGAGAGATAAAAACAAGTGTAAAAACGTAGGAACAAGATTGAAGGCAGAAAGCGGCTGGATGGAACTTAAAGGAGCTAATGGCAATGGCACTGACGATTACGGATTTGCGGCTCTGCCCAACAGAAGTTTCACAAATAACATCAGCGGCAACTTCGGCTACTGGTGGGGTACTGAATACTACAACCAATACGCCCCTGATGATTCCAAAACAAATGCTGTCTATATGAACATTACGTCCGGTAATATCTTGGGCGAAATCTACTACGTAGATAGATTATATAAGGCTGGCACTTACGGTGTTCGCTGCCTCAAAGACTAAGCAACCGCAACCGTGTGTTATTGAGGTTGCAAGCCCGCCCACCCGAAAGGGGGCGGGTTTTTTGCTACAAAGCCATAATCTCGCGGCGCGAAAGCCCAGTATAACGCATAATCTTATCCATAGCCTCACCGCCTGCTTTCATTGCTTTGGCGGTTCGGCTTATTCTTTTCTCAGCTATTGCTGCCTTTGCCTCAGCTTTAGTTTTGGCTACAACAGCCTTTTTAGTTTCGGCTACAGCCTTACTCACAGCCTTATTTACAGCCTTATTTACAGCCTTGTCAATAGCCTCGTCAATGCCTGTATCTACTAACTGCTTCAATGTCATATCTACCTCCACAAACTCCGGATAATTGCCGTAGAGTTCCAAATTCATATTCAACAGCCTGCGCAAAAGCATAGCCGCATCCTTAGCCGTAATATAGTTATTTCTCACAAGCCTTTTGAAAACTTTGCCTATCTCTATTACATAACCCTCCAACCTCTTAGACAAAATCTTCCTCTTGGCAGAGTCAATGCCTTTTCTCTCCAACTCCTTGCGTATCTTCAAAATGTAAAATGGCAGCAACAACGCCATATTCTCCAACTCGGAAACGGAATGCTGCAAAACCTTGAACGTTGGTATCTCATACACTACGCTCTTTTTATTTGGAAACTTTATCTCAACGGAAACTATGTCTTTCGTATTGCTCGCTTCCCAGTAAATCACCACAGGAGAGGGCATCTCTATTTTCATACAAGAACCGTCAGCAGAAACAGTCCTTTTGTCTAGTGCAATCAAAGTACTGTAATTGAAAATTCTAAGTATAATTTCTAAATCATCATCTATCTGTGCTTCCAATAGGAAGGTATCTTTTTTGTTTTCGCTATGCAAGGTTATTATTATATCGGAGATAATTTTCTCCATTTTGCCGGATTTAGGGTGTTCTTTGATAAGCTCGTTTGGTTCAATGGTTACCTTTGTATCTAACGGATAATTCTTTTTGTAAATGCCGTTTATCAAATGCACAACCGCAGATGAACTTGCATCCTTTATTATGCTTTTGAACATTAAATCAAATAGCTGTGCTGTTTTTCTGGACATAGTTGGAATATAGCTATAAATACTAGAAAAATGGTCAAAAAATGTGAAAATGGCATATTTTGCATACAGTTGTTTGCAAATAAGTATGCCCGCCACTTGATAGGGCATTTATAGATGGGCTTTTTAAATAATTGCAGGCAAAATAAATGCAAACCTCGTGCGTTTGTTTGTGCTTGCCTGTGTTTAATATATAGTATATTACTAACAAAACGGAGGTTTTGATGATAAAACCAGTGTCTGTGGCTGCTTTGCCCGTTGCGGAGAACTTCATTATACAGAAGAACCGCATAGAGAACGATGCAGGACCGGGGTGCAAGCGAGTTTGCGTTGTTACAGGAACTCACGGAGACGAATTGGAAGGACAATATGTCTGTGCACAGTTAGCGAAGATTTTGAACGAAGATAAACAGAAACTCTCTGGCATCGTGGATATTTATCCCGCTCTGAATCCACTGGGAATTGATTCCGTTACGCGTGGATTTCCGATGTTTGATTTGGATATGAACCGCATATTCCCAGGCTCGCAAACAGGCTTGCTCGCAGAAGTCGTGGCTCATGATGTAATCCACGATATTGACGGCGCGGATATGTGCATAGACATACATTCCAGCAACATCTTTCTGCGTGAGATACCGCAGGTGCGTGTAAGCGAACAAACTGCAGCCGAACTACTGTCCTACGCTGTGATGCTCAATGTAGATCTAGTATGGATACACGCATCGGCAACAGTGCTGGAATCAACTCTTGCGCACTCACTCAACATACGCGGCGTTAAAACTTTGGTGGTTGAGATGGGTGTTGGAATGCGCATCACAGAGAACTATTGCACACAACTCGTTGACGGAATACTGAATTTGCTACACGAACTTGGAATGTGGAGTGGGCAAATAGGGCAAGTGCGAAAGCCGCTAGTTTCAAAGGATCAGCGCATAGATTTTCTGAACTCAGATGCACACGGAATATTTATTCCGGGTGCCTCGCATGGCAGCCATGTAAACGCTGGCGACTGTATTGGCAAAGTAATAGACCCGCTCGTAGGCGTTGTTGTTGAAGAAGTGCTTGCACCGAACTCCGGCTTATTGTTTACGCTTAGAGAATATCCAGTCGTATTCGGTGGTTCACTCCTAGCACGAATAATGGAGGATTCAAAAAATGGATAAGAACGTTATATACTCAATAAAATCGCTCTACCGAGAGAGCATGAATATCATAGGGTACACCTTTGGCTCTGGCGAACATTCGTGCTGCGTGGTGGGAGCACTTCGCGGCAACGAAATTCAGCAGATGGCTATCTGCGCCCAATTAATCGACACGCTCAAACGTTTAGAAGAAAACGGTTGCATAGCCAATGGCAAGAGCATAATGATAATACCGTGTGCAAATCACTATTCCATGAATATCGGAAAACGTTTTTGGCCGCTAGACAACACCGACATCAACCGAATGTTCCCTGGCTACGATCAGGGCGAAACTACGCAACGAATCGCAGACGGGCTGTTCAAGTCAATCAAAGATTATGTTTACGGAGTACAAATGGCAAGTTTCTACCGCGAGGGCGAATTCCTGCCGCACGTAAAGGTGATGGATACCGATTGCAAGAACCGCGAAACCTACGAATCGCTTACCGATTTCGGTTTGCCCTACGGACTTATCAGAATACCGCAGCCCTACGACACCGCTACACTCAACTATAATTGGCAGATATGGGGTTGCCACGCTTACTCGTTATTTTCAAATTATACAGAGCACATCGGGAGGCAATCTACGCAAACCGCTGTAAATGCTGTACTGCGTTTTCTCATAGCCAAGGGGATAATCAAATGGGCACTGCACCGCGGAATGCATACCCGTGTGCTAAACGAAGAATTAATAATAAATGTCCAAGCACGTAACGCTGGAATACTGAAAAAACACGTCTATGTAGGCGAAGAGGTATCCGAGGGCGATCTGCTCTGCGAGATAATCCATCCTTTAGAGGGTAACACGATAGGGCGAATAAAATCACCAACAGACGGAACGGTATTTTTTGCTTACAATAAGCAACTAGTGACGGAATATTCAGACGTATTCAACATTGTGCCGTTTAGCTACACGTGATTTTTTGTTTATTCAATACTCTTTACAAAATTTGAAAATATCTTCTTTGACATTTCATCTTTGAGAGAATATTCTGGATGCCACTGCACAGCCCAAACGTGAGGATGAGTCGGCATATATACAGCTTCCACAAGACCATCGCCAGCCACCGCCATAATTTCAAGCTCTTTTGCTATCCTATTTATTCCCTGATGATGAGAACTGTTCACTTCAAGGTGTTCTTTTCCAGCAAGTTTATGCAGTGGAGTACCCGGGATTATTTTAACATCGTGGGCGGGAACATCATAAGGCGAATTTTGGGAATGGATTATTGTGCTAGGAAGTTCTGTGGGAATATCCTGATGCAAACTTCCACCGAGCATTACATTTAAAAATTGTATGCCGCGGCAAATTCCAAGCGAAGGTTTATTTTGATTCAAAACGGCTTCGCGAAAAATGTACGTTTCCATTTTATCACGCATATCGCAGATTTCTCCACAATGCTCATTTTTATCCTGTCCGTATAGTTTAGGATTTACATCCTGCCCTCCAGTGAATAGAAAACCGTCAAAGAGACTTATAGTCTGTTTCAGTACGGTTTCCGAATCCGTCAAATGCAGAATCATAGGCACAGCACTTGCTTCTTCCAAGCCTTGCATATAGCCGGGCAGCATCCATATACTATCTTTCTCTTCGTCCCAAAGGGGAATAACTCCGATTATAGGCCGTTCCATCTTTTACCTCCCTTCTAAATAACTTGGTGGTGGAAAATCTTTGCCGTCGTATGGAGCAAGGGCAATATCTAGGTCTTTTGTAATATCTCCGTCTATTTTTCCCATACCTGCCATTTCATAAAGTATTCGCATAGTATCTGCGTGACTGCGTCTGGGGTGGTATGGCCTTTCCTCGCTTATCGCTTGATATAAATCCAAGCAGGTCAATAGTCTGGAATTAAAATCCAATTCAGGAGCTTTTTTACCAAAGGGATAACCACTACCGTCTAATTTTTCGTGATGATTGGATGCCCATTGACATATAGTTTCAAATCCTTCAATATCGCTTAAAAGTTCCCAAGTAAGGCGAACGTGTCCCTTGATAATTTCAAATTCCTCATCGGAAAGTTTACCGGATTTTTCCAGAATATCAGAGGGAACTGCCAATTTGCCGAGATCGTGAAGAGAGGCTGCCAAATATATTTCAGCCAATTTTTGCGGTTCATATCGGTAGTATTTTCCCATAAACCAAGCTTTATTGGCAATTTGGGTTGAATGTTTTTGTGTAAAAACCGATTTGTAATCAATAATACTGGCGATAAAACCAGCCAAGCCAAAAATAGTTTCTGTTTGTATATCCTCAGTCCAGGGGAATAAAACTTCCGAAGCGGTTTGTTTAATAGCATTATCTTTAAGAGATAAAATTGTAGAGGTGTCTAAAATTTCCAACATCGTTTCTGCCGCTATTTTGCTGTAATTTTTCCCAGTTTCTTCAACAATTATATCACGGATAACTTGTAAATTTTCAGGTTCCAGTCTTTGCAGGTGGTGAGTTGCATCAATTGAATCAGCAATGGCAATGAGTTCTGCTTCAAGGGGTCCTTCTCCTTCACGTATGCCGAATGGTCCTGTGCCATTTGCCTTTTCGTGGTGATAGAGAATAAAGTTCTTTACATTTGTTTTAAAATGGAGAGCATCGACATTTCGCTGACCGTATTCGCAATGTTTTTTCATAGCTGGATCGTGTTTTCCATCTTTTTTCTCAGAAAGTATATATTCGGTTAGTGCATTATCGTGGAGCAGTGCGCAAATTGCAAGAGCGGTGATTTCCTCTGGATTTTTCTCCAAGACTTTTCCCATTTTTGCGCAAAGAACTGCAATTCGTTTGCCGTGATTGGTGCTAGCTCCCAAAAGAGCACCTTCCACAATATCCAAAGCTGTGGCTATGGATTTGATAAGCGAATCTATTCTCACTGCCGCCATAAATGTCTCCTTAGCCCCCACAAAATCAAACCGAACAAAACCATTAAAATCCATATATTCGGTTCACTCATTCGTTGGGTGGTATCTTCGTCTAGATCTAAAAATTTATTGCTGGATAGAACTTCTTTCTGCTTGCTCCTCAAAATTGCTTTTTGCGCTTCGTTTTCAACAACCAAATAAGATGTTTCCGGTGTCATTATTTTTGAGAGAAAGCTGTATTTTACCAATTTTTGCCATTCTTTAGCAGCTCTTTCGGGGTGTAAAATATGTGACATCCGCATTGCCTGCATAGCCAAGGCAGATTGCCAATTTTTTTCCTCAATTTCCTTTTCTGCAATTTCAAATATCTCATTCTTCAAAACTATGCTCGGTTCGTTGTTATTTGGCAAATAAGCAACCGAATTATCTGCGAATTTGTATTCCAAAACTGTTTGTTCAAAAGAAGGAAGACCGTAAGAGAGTCGTTTTATCGGATTGTTGCTCAATGAATGCGTAAATACATTATCTCCATTATAGTCGAGTTCAAAAAACAAGTCGCTTTCTGGAAATGCAAATTTAAAATCAGAAAAATCCTTTTCTAAAATTGCATTTTGAATGTCGTCTGTTACCACTACTATAATAGGATAGGATTTATTTTTGTAAGCATTGAAGAGTACGGTTTTTATGGCTCTCTCTAAATAGAAACCGCCTTCGTAAGTTCGCTTAGGCGAATCAACATACGTATTCACAAAACTGATTTGTGCATTTTCCGACATTATATGCTTATTTTCTAAAAAATTCTCTATTCGCTTTGCAAACTCGGTTGAATCTTTTTCTTTGCCTTTTGAGGCATCCACTAAAAAATGAAAATAAGGTTTGCGCAGGGCTGCTATGAGCTTTTGTTTTTGTTCTGCGGAAATGTATGCAAAGTTTTCCGTTTCAATACTTGTATTTAATGGTTTTTCCTCATTTCCTAGTTCAATAATATTGCTGTCAATAGTCAATTTCAGCGGTTCTTTATGCAAAAATTCGATTCCTGTTTTTCTCGTTTCTTGTCTTGAAAACGGAAATACTTTAAAAGCAACTTTATTGCCAGTAAGGTAATGCAAAATTCCTGGGTCTCTCCTTACATTTCTTATATTTGAATAAACCCACATCGCCGTTTTTTTCTCTGACAAAATTCCATATTCTTTTCTGCCTTCTACATCTAAATAATAATCACTAATCCAGCAACCTTCGGGTAAATCAATGGTAGTTGAATATTCCTGAATAAAATTATCACTTTTATTGGTTATCTCCAAATTCACCCAAGTTTTCCAAGCATTCTGCGATTCATCGTAAGTGCCGCTTGCTGAAATACCGGTGATTTCTACGCGGCTGTTTCTAATATCAAATTCCGTCTCCGATTTGGAACTATCAGGTCCAAAAAATACCTGTTTTATATAGTCGCTTTTTGTTCTGGAAATGGAGTGATTGTCCAAAACAATCCAATTAAAATATGATGTTAAATAGGGAATTCCATTTGAGAAAAAATCTCCGCCTCTTCCGCTATAAATTTGGTGATAATTGATAACCCTTAATGTTTTTTTCAGCGATTTTTTATCTATGTTGTATTGTTTGGAATAATCGGGAGCGTATAAATATGCAAGAGCTTCGTTTAAAATGCTTTTGTCTTTTAAATAGGTTGCCGTAACACATGTGGGAATCACTAAAAAGCAAAGTGCCAATATTGCAATGAGGCTCTTTTTTGAAAACCAAGTTCTTAAATATCCAAAATCTTTAGAAATTTCCGCTATGTGAATGATGAAAAGCAACAACGGTGCAAGCAGCAAAAAACCGAGTCCAATAAAAATTATAGCAATAACAGCCAATGGCGAAAATGGCAAAAATACCATAAAGAAATAGAATGTATAGGAAAATGTTACGCTTCGCAAAGCGAACAAAGAAAGTCGGTAAAATTTATTTTCAAGATTTGGCAGGCAAATTAAAATACCATTGAATATGGCAAGTATATAAAACCAGGGATTGAGAAATTCTCCAAAACTCCAAGACCACATTCCTCCAATAAATATTCCTGCGAATATGAGTAATCCAAATAGAAACGCAATCACAATTAAAGATTTCAAAACCAACTGATATTTTTCCCAAACAGCCGTTTTTTCGGCGATAATAATGAAAATAGTTCTGACTAGAAAAAAGAAAAATACAAGTGTCAAAACACTAAAGAGTACGAAAAAAGTATGTATATTCGCAATGATTGACCAAATGAAATCAGAATGAAATGAAAATGAAATTTGAGATAACAAATAACAACCAACAGGAATACTTATTGAGATTAAAAAATTGTGAATGGCTTTATGTTTTTTTGTTTCTGGCGTAAAATGAGCTATCAAAATAAATAGCGAATAAGCAAGCGTTGGCATTAAAAACGAGATTACATATAAATACAAATTAACTGAAATCATCCATCTCGGAATATTAAACGTGATTATGTTGCCTTCGTTCAATAAACACAAATAAATAAACGCAATATGGCAAATTAAGGCGATTATCCCATAAACCATAGAAACATTTTGCTTTTTAACAGTTAAATAAACCGCATAAGCAAAATTCAAAATTCCCAAAACTCCAAGCGAAGTACCAAATATTTTCCAATACTTTATAGCTTCTTCATTTAACAGAGTTTTGATAATGCTAAACTGCCCAGAGAAAAGAATGAACAACACCACTATTGGCAAGGTATTTACTAAAAAAATCCATTTCGGATTAAACAATTTTTGCATTGTTCTTCCTGTGTTTTAAAAATTCTTCAGTTAAATAATAAGTCAAAACAAGAAATGACAGATAGGTAATTATTCCCACCGTTTCGTGTACCAACCTCTGGTGGTCAGGCAAAATCCACCGTGTTTGGTTTTGCACAATAATAGAGGCAAAAATCCGCGATGAGTTTGCAAAAATTGTTAGTAAATACGCACAGCACAGAGAAATTGGAGCACTCAAAGCTCTATGCAAAGGCTTATCAAAATATTTAAACCCCAAGTAAGCAAAAACAAGAGAACTTAAAATCCAGTAATTAAACCCAGAGCAAGATTTATTGAGCAAAATATTCAACGTTGCGTGATAATAACCTATATCCAAAAGATAAACCGACTGCGAACCTGTGAGTAGTCCAAGAATGGTATCTGTTGGTTTCAATAAAATAAAACTCATTATTTGAACAATATAGTTAATTATTCAAACACAAACAGCACAAGTTCATTACGAGTGAAAGTACGTATTGGCATCCATTGGCCAATGCCGCTGGTTACATACCAAGGCATACCGCTTAAATTGCCAAGCCCATAAACCAGAGGCCATAAAAAGCGAATTGCTATTGTCGCTGGAAAAAACTGCCCCGCGTGTGTATGACCGCTCATGGCAAAATTTGGTAAACGAGAAAGAGCGGTGTCTTGCTTGTCTAAACCTTTTGGCTGGTGATCCAGCAAAAACCAGGGTACGGAATTGTTAGCAGGCATAAGTTCGTTTAGCGGAGTTCTGTTTCTCTGTAACTTTTTTGCACAGCTATGGTCTAGGCGACCAGTCAAACAAAAATATTCATTGCAAGCCGTCGAATCCATAAGTACCACCACATTGTCCAAATTTTTTAGCCATTCAACTGTGCTATGCTCATCATATATATTAAAACCCTCGTGGTTGCCTAGCACAGCAAAAAAACCAAGTGGTGCGCTTATATGCTTAAACAGCGAATCAAAACCTTTTTTCTGCAATTTATATGCAGGAATATCGGCCAAATCTCCGGCGAAAAATATGGCATCTGGTTGCAAAACGCGGAGGGAATCCAGCAGTCTTTCTAACTTATCTTTTTGAAAAAGATTGTCAAAATGAATATCGGAGAACAAAGCTATTCGCAAAGTTTTTTGAGGAGTTGTTTCCAATTTTTCATTTATGGTTATCACTTTAAATCTGCTTTGCGAAGGTGCCCCTATTAAAAAAAACGCCACGGTTAAAAGCGCAACCGCACTTGCAAGAGCAGGTTCTCTTCTCATTCTAAGCCTTTTATTCGCAATGCTCTTTTTTCCTAAAATTCTCCTTATGCCCAAATATAAATCCCAAAAAATGCAAAATAATACCCAGTTTGCCAAAAACACCGTTGAAAAAGAACCTATTGCCTGCATAATCCCAGCAATAATATCGTTGCTAACCGCTCTCTGAAAAAAATTCACCGCAAAGCAAAGCACAAAAAGCAAGGCTCCCGGATAGCGATATTTTCTTTTGAACACAAAACGAAAACGCCACCAGGCATATCCCAGTATAGAAAGAAAAAAAACAAATACAAACACGTACGGAAAATAAGAGAACATTTTTTATTCCTTTTCTTCCTGTATTCTTGGGAACAGTGCTTCACCTTTTCCCAAAACTTCCCCGCCTTTTAGAGGGCCATCGCCAGCACCCAGCATTAAACGCCCCTGCTCCATTTTTTGCGGCATAATAGGTGAAAGCAAAGAAATGGCAATTCGCAAAACCTCTGCTCCTGTGTATAGAACAGTTGCTAGTTTATCTTTGTCTTTTTGCTCTGTGCTTTTTGCGAGTTTCCAAGGAGCGGTTATTTCTAAATATCTGTTCAATGCCTTAACCGAATTCAAAATTTCTTCCACCACCAAACTGAGTTTTGCCTCTCCTATATTTTCCTTTGCAAACTGAGTGGCTTTTTGAGAATAACTGAGCAGTTCCGCCTCTTGCTCACCGCTTTCCACAGGTGCTGGAATTTTGCCGTCAAAATTTGTCAAAGTCAATTTATGAATTCTGTTTAACCCATTTCCCAAATCATTTGCCAAATCGGAATTTATCCTGCGAACAAAACTATCGTGGGCAAAAGTTGCATCCAATCCAACCACCATTTCGCGAATTAAAAAATAGCGAAAAACATCAACCCCATAAGTGTCAACATAATCCATTGGATTAACGCCCGTTCCGCTGGTTTTGCTCATTTTTGAGCCGTCTATAAGCCACCAGCCGTGCGCCAAAACGTGCTTTGGGAGTTCCCAGCCCATTGCCATTATTATTGTAGGCCAATAAATGCAATGAGTTGTTAAAATATCTTTGCCTATAATGTGAAAATCTGCAGGCCAAAAAGGGGAGCCGTCTTTGTGTTTCCTGTCTTTAACGCCGCTGATATAATTTTCAAGTGCATCTACCCAAACATAAGTCACAAATTCTTCATCAAAGGGAATTGGAATACCCCAGGCAAGGCGCGATTTTGGGCGGCTTATGCACAAGTCATTCAAAGGTTTTTTCAAAAAACCCAGCACTTCGTTTCTGCGAAAATCCGGCAAAATCCAATTTGGGTTTTCATTTATATAGTCAATTAACCTTTGCTGATATTTGCTCATTTTAAAGAAATAATTTTTTTCGCATAGCCATTCAACCGCACGACCGCTGATTGGGTCTTTGCCGTCAACAAGCTCGCTCTCTTCAAAAAACCTCTCTTCGCCAACCGAATACCACCCCGAATATTCCTTTGAGTAAATTTCCCCTTTGTCGTAAAGCACTTGCAGGGAATCTTGCACAAATTTTTTGTGATAATCATCTGTTGTGCGAATAAAATATCCATAGTCAATATTCAATTTAGGCCACAGATTTCTGAAATGCTCGCTATACTCATCAACGTGCTGTTGCGGAGAAATGCCACGGGTTGCAGCTGCCTTTTGCACTTTTTGCCCGTGTTCGTCCACTCCTGTCATAAAAAAAGCATCGTAGCCAAAAAGTTTGTGATAGCGCGTTAGCACATCGGTTAAAACCGTGGTGTATGCGTGCCCTATATGCGGGCGATCGTTTACATAATAAATGGGGGTTGTAGCGTAAAAATTAGGCATGGGGGTAAGATAGAAAAATATTTTAGGATAAAGTAATTATTGCAGCATCAATGGCATTAATGCCGTAATCTGTTCATAAATCTCAAACAAACGCTTTCAAATCTAAATACATAGCTCTTGTTTGCTCTTGTGCATCTTTTTCTGTTAAGAAATCAAAACCATTCTTCTTGTAAAATTCTAGTGCGTTTTGATAAGCATCAACGGTAATAAAACGACAACCTGCTTGCTGTTTTAGATGGGCATACATTTCTTTAACAATTCTAATTATCAATTTTCCAAAACCGGAGTTTGCATATTTGGTAGAAACAGCTAAACGACCAATTTTCACAGCAGGATAACTTTTTCTGCGTTTTTCATTTGCAACAGTTCTATTGAGCTTATTCCATTGAGTCTTGCCTAAATTTTCATCTCTTGTTATTCTATCATTAGAAAGACAAAAATATGCAATAATATTATTGCCATCTCTAATTAAGTAAGTTGTGGCAAGCATTGACAAAATATATTTCTTTGCATCTTTAAGCAGAAAATCATTGAGGTCTTTATCTGAGCAGTCAAAAGTTCCTAAAATCGTTCTCTGTTGAAGTACGTCTAATTTCCATTTAATGTCTGAGATTTTGCTCATGGCATAAGGAATGTAGCACGTTGTTTAGCTAGTTCGTAAGCCTTGCGTTGCGCTAGAATTTCTTTTTTAGGAGCTGGTTTTAAATTTTTCATAGCTCTGTCGAAACGGCGGGCATCGTTGCCTGTCAAAATCGGAGTTTCTGCTATTGGTCTTGCCATATTTTACCTCTGTTTATAATATAGTAAACGCAATAACTATGCCACTCATAAAACTGCGAATTTAATCTGTATTTGTAGTTTTAATGTGTCCAAAAAGTGTTTAAACAGTGTTTAGACGGGTTTTGGACAGTTTAATAAACTTCTGCAAAACTATCATAGTGATTTGCTGTGTAATAAACAATTCCATTCAATGTATAAATAAGGCGTTTAGTTCCTCTGCTATTATCGTGGTAATCAACATCACATTCTCGGTAGGAATTTTCTGACGGCAATAAACCTTCATTGTTGTTAAAAACATCTCCGCCAATCATTACGCCAAGCAATGTCCAAGGATTAAAATTCCATTTTGAAAATGTATTTCCTGTTTCATTTTCATATAATGTTTGACCTGTAGCTTTGTTCACATAATTTGAAGGTAATTTGTGGAATAAATAGATATACGCAGCAACAGAATCTTTTGTGGTATATATTCCCGTTTCTAAAATAGCATCTAAAATATTTTGCAAAGATGAACTGCTGATATTAGCGTTCTGCGAAGACGAACTATTGACATTAACATTTTGCGAAGATGAGCTACTGACATCAGCATTTTGCGAAGATGAACTGCTGACATTAGCATTTTGCGAAGATGAGCTACTGACATCAACATTCTGTGAAGATGAACTACTCGTTGTGGAACTTAATCCACCATTCTCGCCAAAAGAAGACGATGATATACTAGATTCCGAACCTTCAAAAGGGTCAACCTCGCCGCAAGATAAAACAAATGCTAGAACAAGCGAAAGCAAATATTTGATGATGTTTTTGTTCATTTGTTAGCAATATAGAAAATGTCTAAGACAAAAACTTCAAAATATCCTCAACTTCCTTCTCTGCACTGCTCACCCCAATTTCAACAACCGCCTGCATAGGCATAGCGGTCAAAAAACGCAAGGGGAATTTGCTTTTTGCATATATGTCTGCCAAGATAGGCGACTTCGCGGTTATTTTTTTTGAAAAAGTAAAAACGGCAACTCCTTGTTTACGAGCTATGCCCGTGACAGAAAGTTTTTTTGCTTTTAGTCCAATATCCGCGGATGTTAAAAGCATTTCCGCTGGTTTGGGGATTGGACCAAAGCGGTCTCTCAGTTCTCCAGCGAGGGCAGCAATTTCTTCGCTTGCTTCTATTCTTGCAATGCGTTGGTAAATGGAAATTCTAGCCAAGCCGTCTTTTATCCAAGTTTCTGGCAAATAGGCATCCACACGGAGCTCAAGCCTTGGCTGAATGGCTGAATCGCTTTGTGTGCCCAGCAACTCCGCTACCGCTTCTTTAACCATTCTAACATAAGTTTCAAAACCGATTTCCTCTATAAATCCGTGCTGCTCCATTCCCAGCAAATTTCCTGCACCGCGAATTTCCAAATCTCGCATAGCAACCTGATAACCAGAGCCCAAATCTGTGAATTGCTCCATAGCGGCAAGCCGCTTTTTTGCAGATTTTGAAACTCCAACCTCTCCTTCTGGAACCACCAAAAAAGCCCTTGCCTGAACCGAAGACCTCCCTACCCTTCCACGCAACTGATAAAGCTGCCCAACTCCAAATTGTTGCGCATTCATAATTATTATCGTATTTGCATTCGGAACATCAAGCCCAGATTCTATTAAAACCGTGCAAACCAAAACATCAAATTCCCTGTTTATAAAAGCAGACATAGTTTTTTCCAAACTGCTATCTGACATTTGTGCGTGGGCAATGGCAACACGCAAATTTGGAACCCAGTTTTCCACTTCTGCTGCCA
Source organism: Candidatus Fibrimonadaceae bacterium (assembly GCA_031281345.1). Taxonomy (GTDB): domain Bacteria; phylum Fibrobacterota; class Fibrobacteria; order Fibrobacterales; family Fibrobacteraceae; genus Fibrimonas. The sequence continues at coordinate 46,366 of JAITFN010000077.1, read as the reverse complement.
ACTTTTCAATGTTTTGCACCCTATCGTTCACAACGAAGGCCTGCCCCCCCCTTTCTATTTCCTCTTTAACGGCAGTGGCTAAAACATTGTCGTCTCTTTCCATTATTTTTGTCTCTACCGGCAGGCGGTTGAGCGGCGGCGTGTTTATAAAGGAAATATCTCTAACTCCGGTCATTGAGAGTTGCAAGGTTCTTGGAATGGGCGTTGCGCTCATCACCAATGTATCTAAGGAAAGCCGCATTTCTCTCAGCATTTCTTTTTGTTTAACACCGAATTTCTGTTCTTCGTCAATAATCAATAATCCTATATCTTTGAATTTAACGTGGTCTGCAAGCAGTGCGTGTGTGCCAACCACCAAATCTATTGTTCCTACTTCCAGCTCTTTGTAAATTGCCTTTTTCTCAATAATTGATTTGTAGCGATTCACAAGAGCTATTTTTATAGGCCAATCCGCAAACCTCTCTGTAAAAGACTGAAAATGTTGTGCGGCAAGAACCGTTGTTGGAACCAAAACCGCAACTTGTTTTTTTGCGCTTATGCACTTGAACATTGCCCGCATCGCAACTTCTGTTTTTCCAAAGCCAACATCGCCGCACAAAAGCCTATCCATTGGGCGCGCTTTTTCCATATCACTTTTTATCTCTTTGGAACTGCGAATTTGGTCTGGCGTTGGTGCAAAGGGAAAATCGTTTTCAAATTCTTCTTGTATATTGGAATCTGCCGGGAAGGCAAAGCCTTTTGCAATTTCTCTTTTTGCGTATAAATCCACAAGTACTTTTGCAATTTGAGCTATGCGTTTTTTGGCTCTTTCCTTGGCATTTTCCCAGTTTTTGGTACCGAGCTTATTTAATCTCGGTGGACCATCATCTTCGTTCCAAACGAGTTTTTCCAACTTGTGCAAATCGCCAACGGGAAAGGAAAGCCTGGCTTTGTCTGCGTATTCTATCATCACGCAGTCCACTTGCGCACCAAGTGCCTCTATGCGTGCAAGCCCCAAAAATTTTCCTACTCCGCATTCTTCGTGCACAACGTAATCGTCATTTGTTAATGAATCTGCAAAAATTGCATTGTGCAAACTGGAAGATTTGTGTTTCTTTTTTGTTAAATGCCCAAAGCGGTTGAAAATTTGATTTTCACACAAAATGGCAAAAGAATTATCGCAGCACCAAAAGCCCTCTGTTATATGCCCCACCAAAATTTCTTTTGCAGCAGAACCCTGCGACAAGTGATAAAGCCTAAGTGCCTGCCCTTGTGAAGGTGCCAGCAAATAAACATCGCCACCCTTTGCGTTGTACTGCGCAATTTCTTTTTCCACGCCTTCAAAACCCGAACTTGAGCGAGCTTGGGGTGTTATTTGATTTGAATATTTGGCATTGTTCAAAACAGAAAAATTCACTATTGAGTGTTTTGACAATTCCTCCGAAAATTCCAAAGGCAGGCTGTAATAATCTTCTGTTGCTATGTAATAATCTTTTAAAAAATCAAATGCAAGGCTATCGTTTTCCTCACTTAAATTCATCGGGAAAATCTCTATGCTCTCTAACTTCTCCAAAGACCTCTGCGTGAAAATATCAAAGGTTCTTATGGACTCCAAAGTATTACCCCAAAGTTCCATGCGAATTGGATGTTCACGTAAAAGCGGGTTTATGTCTATAATGCAGCCTCTTATGGAAAAATCTCCAACACCTTCCACAACGGGCTGCTCCTTAAAGCCCCTTGATATAAAAATTTCCTGCAAATTTTCTTCGCTTAAAATATCGCCCACTTTCAAATTCAGGGATTTTTCTTTTAATCGTTTTGCAGATGGCAATTTTGTTTTAAGTGCCTCCGCGCTTGCAATAACAATTTTAGAACCAGCCGCCGCATTTTGGATAAATTTCAGTTTTTCTTCCAAAATTCCGCTGAAAACTCTAGTTTTGTCCGTTTCTTTTGTAAGGGGCAAAGAGAGCAAGTCACACTCATCAATTTGTAAGCATAAGTTTTCGTGCCATAAGTCCACGGATTTTTGTTCTTTTGTTATTATTAAAATTGGTTTTGAGTTCTTTAAAAATTTTGCGCTAACCCACAAAGCCTGTGCGGAGATGCCCAGATTGCCTGAATGGCAAACATCCCCCTTTGCCGGAAAATTCAAGTTATCCAATAAACCCAAACTTTCGCTCTGCAAAAAATCAGAAAGCGTACGGAAACGCAATTAACCCTTTTTCTCCAAATTTCATAGGGGTAAAATATAGAAAAACACCCATTTTATAAATTAAATTTACTATATTACCCCAAACACTTATATAGAGGATTTTGCTATGAAACCGGATTTGAGTTCACTAGACTTTAAAGCAAGCACAAATAAGAGCTTTGAAGATTGGAAAAAAGAAGTCATAGATTCAGGCAAGCTGCCGAATTTTGACGCTTTGCAAACTATGACATCCGAGCAAATACCAGTACTGCCGGTTTACAGCAAAGAAACCCTAAGTGGAATGGAACACCTCAACTATGCCGCAGGCAAAGCTCCATTCCTGCGCGGACCATATTCCACAATGTATGTTATGAAACCTTGGACAATTCGCCAATATGCGGGTTTTTCAACAGCCGCTGAATCCAACGCATTTTACCGCCGCAACCTTGCTAGCGGGCAAAAAGGGCTTTCCGTTGCCTTTGACCTTGCTACCCATAGAGGCTACGATGCCGATAACCCAAGAGTGGTTGGCGATGTGGGCAAAGCAGGCGTAAGTATATGCTCAATAGAGGATATGAAGGTTTTGTTTGACCAAATTCCGCTAGGCGAAATGTCTGTTTCAATGACAATGAACGGCGCAGTGCTTCCGGTGCTGGCTTTCTACATAGTAGCCGCCGAGGAACAGGGCGTGGCTCAAGCCAAGCTCACAGGCACCATTCAAAACGATATTCTAAAAGAATTTATGGTGCGCAACACCTACATTTACCCACCCAAGCCCTCAATGAAAATAATAGGCGACATATTCAGCTTCACCACGCAGAATATGCCCAAGTTCAACAGCATTTCAATCTCCGGCTATCATATGCAAGAAGCTGGTGCAACCAACGACATAGAGCTTGCATACACACTTGCAGACGGCTGGGAATACATCCGCACAGGCATAGAAGCAGGCATGCACGTTGACGATTTTGCACCCCGTCTTTCTTTCTTCTGGGCTATTGGCATGAACCACTTTATGGAAATCGCTAAGATGCGTACAGGTCGCTTGCTGTGGTCAAAAATTGTAAAAACATTTAATCCAAAAAAAGAAAAATCAATGGCTCTCCGCACACACAGCCAAACAAGCGGCTGGTCTCTAACCGAGCAAGACCCATTCAATAACGTAGCTCGTACTTGTATAGAAGCTATGGCTGCCGGCCTTGGCCACACACAGAGCCTGCACACAAACGCCCTAGACGAGGCCATTGCCCTGCCAACGGATTTCTCGGCGCGCATAGCTCGCAACACCCAGCTTTACATTCAAGAAGAAACAGGAATCACAAAATCGGTTGACCCGTGGGCTGGTTCTTATTATGTTGAATATTTAACAAGAGAACTCGCAAATCGCACTTGGAGGCTAATCCAAGAAGTTGAAGCCGAAGGCGGCATGGCAAGTGCAATAGAAAAAGGCATTCCAAAAACTCGCATTGAAGAAGCGGCTGCTCGCAAGCAGGCTCGCATAGACGGCGGAACAGATGCCATAATAGGCGTTAATAAATATCGCCTTGCTCAAGAAGACGCCCTTGATATTTTGGAAGTGGACAACACTGCTGTTCGTAACAGCCAAGTTGCCAGATTAGAAGAGGTTCGCAAAAACAGAAACCAAGCCGATGTTGATAGTGCAGTTACAGCTATAACAAATTGCTTTGAGGAGTGGAAAAACGGCAAAAAGAGCCAAGCTAATTTGCTTGACTTAGCGGTAAAAGCAGCCAGAGTTCGTGCAACGCTCGGCGAAATTTCAAATGCAGTAGAAAAAGTTGTTGGTCGCTACAATGCGGTAATTCACAGGATAAATGGTGTGTATAGCGCAGAGATAGGAAACAACGCAGAGTTCAAAGAAGTTCAGTCTATGACCGATGCCTTTGAGAAAAAGAACGGTCGCCGCCCACGCATAATGGTTGCAAAAATGGGTCAAGACGGCCACGATAGAGGTGCAAAGGTTGTTTCCACAGGTTACGCAGATATGGGTTTCACTGTGGATATTGGCCCTCTTTTCCAAACTCCAGAAGAAGCTGCTCGCATGGCAATTGAAAACGATGATGATATTCTAGGCGTGAGCAGCCTTGCCGCTGGCCACAAAACTCTTATACCTGCTGTGATTGCAGAGTTGAAAAAACAGGGACGTGAAGACATTATGGTTGTCGCTGGCGGAGTTATTCCCGCACAGGATTACGACTTCTTGTACAAGTCTGGCGTTGCTGGCGTGTTTGGTCCTGGAACTCCAATTGCCACTGCTGGCAAGAAGATGATGGAAGTGTTGCTAGCGGAGTAGAAAAAATTACTATATTTTTCGCATGGCTGTAAAAACAAATAATAGAATACTGATAATGGACGATTCCCAGGCTCTGCTGAAAGTTATGAGCCAAACGCTCACTGAGCACGGCTATGAAGTTGAAACAGCCTTAAACGGCGTGTTAGGGTTGCAAAAAATGGAAACCTTCCGCCCCGGGCTTGCCATAATAGATATAATGATGCCAGAAATGGATGGTTATGTGGCAACCAGAAAAATCAGAACTGCCTACCCAGACGTAAATATTGTGATGTTTTCTGCCCAGCCAGCTGCAGTGGTTGAAAAACAGGCTTTTTCCGCCGGAGCAGATATATTTTTGCAAAAGCCAATCAGAGAGCCTGTATTGCTGGGCCTAGCAAAAAAATACACATCCACTGAAATTGCTCCAGATGAAGAAGAACACGAAACAATTTTGCACTACGATTCAGACCAACCTTATACCATACACATTAGAACCTGCTATTTTTGCGGCTGCGATCACGTAAACTTTTTTGTGCCTCGCCCAGAAGCTTACGAAGAGCTATGGGATTACGGCTTATTCCCGAGATATGTTCCCAAGGAAGGCTTCCCAAAATGGGACTTTATGCGCACAATGGTTGCCGTTTGCCCAAGTTGCCTATTTGCCTCTTACGATATAAACGATTTTGCTGTGGACGCCAGACACACAAATTTCCCTTATAGCGGAGATGCCAAGCGAATTCTCTCAAGAGGAATAGCTTCCCGCAAAAAAATGATTGGTGCAGAAAACACAGAAACCATATTTTCTAATCCGAACAGAACTTTTCAAAGAGTTGCAGAATCTTTCCTCTTAGCCGAAAAGGGCGGAAACGGGCTTGTGATTGGCGATAAAGAAGGAGTTTATTGCGATATAGGTTTTTATTCAACTATGTCTGCAGTGCTTGAACATTCCAGAACTCAAGACAAAATTGAATTTCAAAACAATCTGAGAAAATCTCTTGATTTATTTCTAAATCAGTTGAAGATTCACAACACATCAAGAATCACAAGGGCAAAAACATACTATTTCATAATAACCCTCAATATGGCAACCGGAGCTTCTATTCGCGCAAACGAAATGAAACTTGAATTGGAAAATTATTACCGCAAAATAGGCGGCGCAGACGATGCCACCCAAGAAGAGAGGATATGGAACGAAAGGTTGCTGTATATCTGGAAAGAAGGCGTTAACGCAGATGTTGTAAGAGACGTTTCTTGGTAAGCTCAAAAACCTGGCATGCCTGGAATTTTTAAGCCTTTGGTTATGGCTCCCACACTTTCTTGATAAGCACTGTCTTTTTTTGCAATGGCTTCATTGAATGCCGCCATAATAAGGTCTTCCAAAGCCTCCACATCACTTGCATCCACTGCAACTGGAGCGATTTTCAGTTCGGTTACCTCGCCGTTTCCATTTATGGTGATTTTAACCGCCCCGCCACCAGCTTCGGCGTTAAAGCTCTGACTCTGCAAATTCTCCTGAGTTTTCTTCATTTGAGTTTGCATTTTCTGCATTGATCGAATCATCTGCTGCATATCCATTTTGATTCTCCTTTACGTTTTGTTTTTCGTTTATACCAATAGGTTTTATACCTGCAAGTTTCAACTCCATATATTTTACAAAATCTGCAAAATAAAAATTCTCCTTTAAGTCTTTTTCATATATTGAGCCTGACGGAGCTGGCGGAGGAGGTACCGATACTAGTGCTGGCGTTGGTACCGCTACTGGAGCTGGGGCTGCTGGTGCCACCACTGGTGCTGGCAAAACCACCGATTTTTTTTTGGTTTTCCTTGTTCAAGGGAACATTTGAAATGTTTTTCAACGCTTCATTTATATTCACTACTCTATCCAACCAAGCAATTTTTGAAAATTCAGCCTCTGCAATCAAGCGCGGATTCAAGCCGTGCTTTGCGGAACACTTTTCGCTTAGTTCCATTATCATTTTTGAAATTCGCAAAATATCGCCTTGTTCTAATTCAGGAGCGAGTTTTTTCAAACTATCCAAACTCTCCGGCGATATTTCAAGCTGCTCCGCAGAAATACCGAGACGCGCATAGAGAAAGTTTCGCAAAAATCTTATGAAGCCATCTAAAAACACCTGTACTTCTGCACCGGCAAGAGTTGCTTTTTCCAAAATGGCAAAGCTGCCTTTTGCATCGTGGGCTTCAAATGCCTTGATGAGTTCAACATAGAGAGCATCTGGCGGTATTCCAAGTGCTTTTTGAGCGGATTCTGCTGTTATAGAATTACCGCTGTATGCAAAAACCTCATCAAAAATTGTTAAAGCATCACGCATTGAGCCATCTGCTTTTTCAGATATTATGGAAAGAGCTTCTGGCGCAACCTTTATGCCCTCTTGCTCGCATATAAAAGCGAGTCGCTTTGAAATTTGCAAGGAAGAAAGCCTTTTAAAATCAAAGCAAAGCACTCTGGATAAAATTGTGGCAGGGATTTTGTTTGGGTCTGTGGTGGCAAATATAAAAACCAAATACGAAGGCGGCTCTTCCAATGTTTTTAGCATTGAGTACCAAGCCGGTTTTGAAAGGGCATGAACCTCATCTATTATTAAAACCCTATATTTGCTATTCATAGGCGGATACTGCGTGTTTTCAAGAACTTCGCGCATATCGTCAACGCCATTGTTGCTTGCCGCATCCATTTCCATAACGTCCATAGACAAGCCTGCTGTTATGGCTTTGCAGCTCTCGCACTGTCCGCAGGGTTTTTGCTCGCTTGCCGCTGTGCAATTCAGCATTGCAGCCAAAATTCGCGCCGAAGTTGTTTTGCCAACTCCCCTTGTTCCAGAAAACAAAAAAGCGTGATGAATATTGCCCGTGGTTATGGCGTTTTTGAGTGTTTGCGCAATATGCTCTTGCCCCACCATCTCGCTAAACGAGCGTGGCCGCCACTTTCTTGCCATTGCTATATAGGGCATAATGGACGATACAAGATTTGAACTTGTGACCCCTACCATGTCAAGGTAATACTCTAACCAACTGAGCTAATCGTCCGAGTTTGGATAAAATATAGAAAATTATTTTTTGCCGTTTTTTATCAGTAAGTTATCAGTATGACAAGCGCGATCCCTGATAGGTTTGAAGGTATGTTAAAAGTTTATGCTGACTTTGTGAATTGGTTAGATGAGGGGTATTTTTAGGAAAGCTTGCAGGAATAGGTCAATTCAGTACAGGATTCAATCGTGCAGAATATGTTTGCAAGCATAATAATACTTAGTTCATTTTGCTCTTCCGCATAACATAATCCTTTTATTGTCTGAACCAAATAAGATTCCTTAGAATCGCCGTGTTTGCATTGTGGAAAACGCAAACCGTCCGTATTTAAAATTTTTTTAAGGTTAGGGTCTGACTTCGCATCGTCTAGCATAAAAGCCAAAAGAATCCTGCAAGAAGCCAAGAATGCAACTTTTGCATTTATGAACCTGTCTTTTTCGGGGATTCCGTTAACAACTTTAAGAAGAGGTCGTCTTGTAATAGCTACATACATACAAGCGCAAATTTTGTGCCTATCCAACCGCCCATTGACTTGCCGCATAAAGTCATTTTTAATGCCGTCTTTGATGCTTTCGTATCTGGATTCTATATTGTGAGGGGCTTCGGAATTTTCATTCGTATCATAAGTGGCGTAAATCCGCTTGTCGTTGGCAAGTTCCCAATCTAAAAGCGGCTTTACTCCATTGTTCCAAAATTCCAAGAATTTAGCATTTTTCATAAGCCTCTATTTCACCATTTTTCCAAGCTGGTATCTCAATATCGTTTATGTCCTTGTCGTTGTTGTCCAATCGCATAGCGTTTCTAAATTCATCATCTTCCAATCCAATCGCGTGGCGGGCAAATTCACCGATGCCTGTAGTGTGGTTTTCTGCCATAATGTTGCTCCTTTTAGTGGTTTTTTGTGTGAATTTCACACCTTTTTATTAAAAATAGTAAAAACTTTACAAATTTGTGTAAAGAAATGTTAAAAATTAACATTTTTTAACTTTTTCCAAAAAATAACCTGCACAAATGGGGCACCCCACAGCTTAGGCGGGGGACACCTGCCGGTGGGGGTGATGCCGGGGGTTTTTAGTCGGTCTTGATTTTGCTAAAAACTTTCTTTAGTTTAGCAAACCTATCAATATTAAAACTATATTTACTAGCTTCAAGTTGAAGTTTATATGTTCCATTAAATATTTCTTCAGGTCGTTTATTAAATATTTCCTCAGACGGTTCATTAAGCATTTTATAAAGTGCGTCTTTCATCTTGTTCATAGTAATCGTAAACTCAACAAACAACCTCCAATAAGGGCTATTTCTATCAATCCGATAAGGGCTACTTCCCTCAATGCCAATCCAAAAATTATTACTTTTCCAACATTTAATTGCATAATAACCAAACATATAATTAGCAACTTCTTTGCTTATAAGCCCTGAATTCATCATCAATGCAATTTCTTCAAAAAAGCCAAGAAAGTCTCTTTTATCAGCAAAAGGTATATCTTTTAATTCTTCGTCATCAGTGTCTAATAAATCGCCAATTTTTTTAAAAATATATTTTTCTTTGAATTTTATTCTCATAGTATTAAAGAGTTCTGCTCTCTTTTGACACCCTTGTTTTCCATATTCATATATTCCTCTTAGAAAAGTTAATAGAGCAATGATAACTCCAATAACTCCAGCAATTTTTGCAATAGTTTCTAAATCATTTGAATCATTTGCTGCCGCTGGACTGTCTTCTATTCTTTTTGTATCGTCATTATATAGTTTTCCATTCAATGAATCTAAGGAACTTTTTATAGCGTTCTGTCCCATTTCTAAAGCCTTAATTATTTCTTTAAGGCTGTCTATATCGGAGTTTTTAGGCGGTTGTTTAGTCGCCTCAGCATTGGCTATTGTGAATACCATTAGCAGCAGTATAGCTAGTTTTTTCATATAATAAATCTCCTTTTAAAGGAATGTAATAAAGGAGTAATATAGAAATTATTTTTACCGCTTGCCTTTAAAACCTTTCTTTATTTGTCTTTACTTTGTTTTGAGTTAATTTTAATGCTGCTTGATACGTCCATCCATATTGTAATAAACCTTTTTCCAGCCATTCTCTAGCGGTTTCCTCTGTAAAACATTCCTCATCTAATATTGCTTGCTCAAGAAGTCTTAAACATTGAGCCTCAATACTTTTTCTAGCACCAGCAATTTGTCCGACTATTTTTTTATCTACATCTACATCTTCATCTTTCGCTAAACATTCGGCGTATTCTAAAGCGTCGTACGCTTCTTTTGCTAATAAAATACTACCCCGTATTTGAGTACTTCTTATTTGTTTTAATTTTCTAAGATTATTCTTAGCATCTCTGTATCTCATATATTGAACTAAAGCTATAATCAAGCTTATTATACTAGCAATCGCTCCAATTATTCCTATTGTTAAAGAAGTATCCATAATCTACTCCTACCCCATATCATCTTCGGTTGAGGCGGTTTTTAGCGGTGGCAAATCATAAACCCCCCTCATAGCCTCATTCCACATATTATCGGCAACCCGTTGCTCTTTTCTTTGCTGTATTTTAGATTCAAAATCGTGCCACTCGCCATAAGTCAAAAGACCATCACGCATAAGGCAAGCTACGTAGTAAGGCACTTTGTTGTTCAAAATCTGAATAGATTGCCACAATGTAAATCCCTCTTTTAGATATTGCTTCATTTTTCGTTTGTCTTGAAATTGTTGGAAAAATTTTTAGCATAGTTTTATCCTCTAGCAATTAATCCTTAACATAGCGGACTGATAATAAATTTGTTTGGGAACTATATACATAACTTACATAGCATCTAAATCCAACAAAAATTTATATAACATTCCATGCTTTAAAGCTTGATTTTTACAGAAATACAGCCAAAATGCGGTTTTTAAGCAAAAATCACTATTTTTGGCATTTTTTTGCAAAAATCACCAATTTCTCACAAAGGTTTTATATTTGCATTATGTTTGAAAAATCTATATTTATAAAGTCAATCGCATAATGCCTTGGACTGAATACTATGTTTTCAATAGGGTTGCATAGTATTTTGATAACTAACCCCTCTAAGTAGGTTTGACATGGATAACACGGCATTTAAAGACAGTCTCAAATACATAATAGACAAATATGAAGCAAAAATAAATGGGATATCTGACATAAATGAAAAAAAAGAGTTTTTGGAAAAGGAGATTAGTGAATATAAATGCGGACACTTTAGACATACTGTGCTAAATGAAAGCTCTGAAAAAACAAATGTAAGAATGATTGAGGCCATAATTCATTACTTACAAATTTCGTTAAGCGAATTAAATTTGGGCAGACCTATTAATAATCCTTAAATCCAAAATCTGGAAAAGAACCATATCCGCAAACTTAGCTAGAAATTTAATCGGTTCTGGTTTATATAACATTCTGCTTTTCTAAGCATTTTAAGCACAATTCACTGCCATTTTGTTCAGTTTTGGCATTTAAGCCCATTTTTAATATAACACATCAAAAGGGCTCGCCCATCTTGCATCAGCCCGCAATTTTGTCATTTTTTCGCAAAAATCGCCTTTTTAGCCTAAAAATCTCCTCTTTTTCCAAAAATTATATATATTAAAGATTAAATGTATTGTTTTTTGCTACGACTGTATAATTCACCAAAAATAGGAGAAAGCTAAATGAATGAAGGACTAATATACTGCGTGCGGAATCCGTTGTTTCCGCATCTAGTTAAGATAGGCAAAACGAAAAAAGATACAGTTGAAGCTAGAGGTCTTAATGCCGCTAATGTGCCTGAAGACTTTGAAACATTATTTGCCTACAAAGTGGAAAATATAGACACTCTGGAGAAATTATTGCACGATGCACTTGAATATTTAAGATACACAACCGAATCTAACCGAAAAACTGAATTTTTCTACCTACTAGCAACGGAAAAGGCTAAGAAAATAATAAAATCTTTCGTTATTGCTGATCTTACCAACTCACAGAAACAGGTCTTTCCCTGCGGCAGAATAACGCTAACAAGGCTGGAACGGAAAATATTAGACACGGTGAGAAGCATATTAAAAACTGAAATCAAAGATGTTTCCAGAATAGAAGCTGTTCCGTCAAAGAATTGGGACTGGCATTGCAGAATTAAACTGGACGGCAAAAATTTGTATGCGTTCAATAGAGATGCATCTAAAGATGCTTTAAAACAATTTGAATTTTTTGAAAATGGACAAATAAAACGGGCAATAAAAATTAGCAATCCAAATGATTTGCTAACCGCTGCTAATAAAGCTGCTGTAAAGCAAGGGTTGCGGAAAAACGCAACTAAGTATGGAATCAGCTTGCCTTAATATGTTTATTCAAACGAAAGGAGTTAACATGAACAAAATTAAATTCTCTTTGTTAGCGGCAGCCCTCGCGCTCGCCACCGCATTCACCCTCTCCTGCTCTAATGACAGCGATGACAATAATTCTGTTGCCGCTTCGTCTTCAAGCAAAAAGACAAATGTCTCCTCTTCGTCTGAATATTCGTCAAGCAGCAAATTAAATAATTCTTCGTCTAGCATTGAAAAATCGTCTTCAAGTCAAAACGCTAATTCTTCATCTGCTTTATCGTCTTCAAGCAGCAAACCAAATAGTTCCTCATCTTCGGGGCATGGCAGCAGTTCGTCTAATGATTGCTTGGAAGCACTAAATAATTACAATATGGCTGTGAAAATGAATCTGAATGGCGAGCCAGTCGTCGTAACGAAAAACGATATCGTTTTGGTTGAAGGCGTGAACTACAGAGTTAGCACAACGCAGAACTCAATTGAAGTCAAGGGGCTTAAAGACTACATCGGAAGTGCGAAACGCACCTATTCAGGCAGCGGAATTGTTGTGAAAGACGGCAGCAAAGTTTTGACAGAAAACACTGATTACAGAATAGAAAACACTAGCAATTCTGTGAAGATAGTCGGCATGGGCAATTACACAGGAATCGTGGAAGTTGATTTATTGCCGTGCGAGCCTGAGCCGCCCGCTGTCGTTCCGCCTGCAATAACCACTGCCTCATTGCCTCCTGCAACCATAGGCACTGCATACAGCAAAACTTTAACCGCGACTGGTGACACTCCAATTTCTTGGAGCATTAAAAGCGGAAATTTGCCAGCTGGGCTATCCCTTTCAGGCAATACAATATCAGGAACCCCGACCGCCGTAGGGACATTCAATATCACAGTTAAAGCCGCTAACGCTGGCGGTAGCAATGAAAAGAATTTCAGCATCATAGTTTCAACCGCGGCAACGGAACCCACCGAAGGCTTGATGTATTGGGGACACGCTGCAAACAATGACCCCGCAATAATCACCGAATGGTTTGATTGGCATATAAGCGAAGGTCTCATAGAATCGGGTTCTATAATAGGCGCGGTGAAAGAAATACAAGTTCATGCTGAAACAGGATATAGAATCTTGCTTATTCCGCAAAGTGCTGGCGTGCCTGCTAGAATTGACGATGCGATTGGAAACAATGTAAAAGAAACTGCATTTGTTCCCGTGAGCAATATTACTATCAAAGGAATGCCTTATTATTTGTTCATTAGCGATGTTAGCATAACAGATACAGATACTGGCTTTATGCTTACGATTAGATGGTGAGGCTCGGCTCGGCTAAATCCTAATCTATTATATATCAGGTGTTATATAAATATAATACGGAGGAACTGATATGGGAAAGAGAAACGCTGATATAGACAAGGCTATGGAAGAGTTACGATATGAAAAAGAGTGTGCGTTAAAAATTCCATTTGAATTTGAACATGCATTGCTGAAGCTCATATCCAAGCACGACATCGGCGACATAACCAAAATGCCAGATTTCATTACCTGCCATTTTCTTATGGGATGCCTACGCACTATGAAACAAGCTTTTATGGAATATATAAGCTGTGTATGTGCCGAAAAAATGCGAGCAAATGGCGATGATTCTTGCTTAACGAAGTTGGGCTACCCTCCCAACCGAAAGAAATTTCCCAAGGTTGTAAAAACACGGGTGGTTAAGCTAGCAAAAGGTAGCTGATTTACTTTTTAGGAACTCCGTAATAAATATAGACTTTGTCTTTTGGCGGTTGAGTTGAAAAAGATTTCCCTTCCATTGTTGCTTTCATTGCTGTTTTTTCGTCTTCTGTATATATTGAAAATCCTTCTTCTTCTAATGCTTTTTCTACTTTTCTAGTAAAATTCTCACTTGGGCAACGCATACATTTGATATACTTACAAGTTATATGTTTCTTACTTTCGTGGCTTTTTATACGTTCATTGATATTGCTAGTTATGCCAGCGTACCATCTATCTAACGGCTTATCCCCAGTATGTTCTAGTGCGTGGCTGACGAACTCTTCTACATAAGCTGTTATTGGTTGCGGTTTTTTAAACACAAGCACTGGGATACGCGCATTCTCACTCATAATTTTCTCCTATTTGTGATTTATCATAATATAGCAAATGACATAAATAATTCAAAGGCTCGCCCTATTATTTGTTCATTGGCGGCGAAATCATATCAGATGTTGGAGTTATGGCTACGATTAAATGGCTCGGCTAAAAATCTATTGATTATATCTCATTGAAAAACATTGAAGTCCTTGAACGTTTTACAGCCTATGCCTGCAAAGTTGTCATATGAGTTCCTTTATGTGTCTCGGATGCAGCGAACAGATAGCTGATAACTTCCTAACGTGTTACGCGAAAGCGTAGTGATACTGTATTGTAAATATCTGTAAGTGGTTTGACTGCGATCCACCCAAAACAAACTATCAGTACCTACACGCTGAAAATTGTTATTGTAGTAATAGCCGGCAGGCAAGCCAGTGAAACCGTAGTCATCTGTTCCGTTACCATTACTAGCCCACCCGCTTGTAGCCTTCAACCGAGTACCTGCAACGCCATTCTCGCCATAAGTACCTGTACCACCCGCAGCTAGCGCCAACGCCGTCCACTCTGCATCAGTAGGTAAGTGCCAGCCTTGTGGCACCGCTGCCAATGCTTGCGAATAGGTGTATAATCGTCCGTGACCGACAGTAGGTTGCGCCGTAGTATTGCTGAGATTATACCCATAAACATATGATCCGGCCTGATTGTAATTCAGGTTTACCGTCATCCATACTCTATTATCGGGCATAGTTTTGAATGGATAAACCTGACCATCACGAGGATCAGTAAAAGTATTTTGCGGAGGGGGTGGTGCAACAGTAAATAGAGCTACTCCATCCATATATAGCTGCTCTAACTTCTTACCAGAATAGAGAGCCTCTTTGACTTTTGTGAGCCCTGTGAGCATACTAAGTACCCTCCACCAGCACCAAATATGTTGGGTTAGCTTGGCTGAATGTCAACGCCGCGGCGGATTGACCAGGAGCGAACACCCGAACTTTTGCGGCTTCGCTAACATCCGGGATCACCAAGCCATCTTTCCAAGTCTCCAAAGTGGAAACCTTATTATTCAAAGGAACCAGGTCTGCAACTTTGACGAAGTTCTGCGAATCAAGGACATTCAGTTTTTCGTCAAGTTTGTTTTGCAAATTTTTAACGCTCATTTTGCCTTGGCTATTCACCACAATGCCTAAGTCCACATCGTTGCCAACAACAACGCCCTTGCTATTGTTGGTGGCGGTAGCCACATCAAAGTAGCCTATGTTTACCCAGCGTTCCTCTGTATCATTCCACCACCAATCGTTTGCGTTTGCGTCAATTACACAATAGCCTCTCATTAGAGGATAAAACCCATTTTCACGGCACCATTCAGTCAATAAATTCGTGTCTGCTGTGACTTGTTCAGCTGTGTATTCAACGTGACCCAAGTATATTATAGCACCACGCAAAGCATCTATCTTCAGCTGCATAGCACTGCCAATTTCTTCCCTAGTTGAAGTTTCAGTATTTAAATCGGTACGCACTTCTGCTATGCTTGATGTGGCTACCGCCACCTTACCGTCAAGAGTTCCAAGTTGCCCCTGCAAATCAGAAAGACTGTCGTCAATAGAAGCTATATTGCCAGCATTTGTGTCTATGTCATATTTTAGTTTGTCAAGCAAAGCAAACTGCGTTTGCAACTGCTCTACCAACTGCTCGCTAAGAATTTCATGACTCAATATGTCATGTATATTGTTCAATATATTCTGCAACTGTTGCTTTGCCATAATTGCATACCTCCTATTATTTATTGGGAATTACATTTGTTTTTATCCACATATTCTTTTCTCCTTTGAGTTAAAAACTTGCATAACTAATCCTTGACGCAACGGACGCTAATAATTCCGAACGCATCGAATAGAATAGCGATTATCACCACGAATGTTACTGAGCGTAAGAGTATTCGGGCTATTCTGAGAGACAACTAAAGAAGCCCTAAAGCAATCGTCCAATGGCGAATTCAGCGCCATATCCGAAGTCCACCATCTGGTGCCGCTCGGGAATCCAATTCCTGGTTCCCAAACACCAGTATTAGCGTCCCACCATCCAGCTGGAACGGCATTGAATCCATAGGTGTCAAGATTTCCGGTTTGAGGATTTGACACACCGTTCCATCCCGACACGCTTTTCATGTATTTTCCTACACTAAAAGATGTACTGTTAATGTTTCCGGAACCAATCATTGATATCGCCAGCTGTGCCCATTCGTCACGACTTGGCACATGCCAACTTTGTGGCGCTGGACGTAGTCCTTGTGCTTCCATCACGGGGGAGTTGGCTTGAAAAGAAGTATATAACTGAGCGTTTCTATTGGGATATGGCATTCCAGTTCCTTTGTAATTTAGATTCACCGTCATCCAAATCTTGCCATCGGGCATTTTTTTATACGGATAGCTTTGACCGTCTCGTGGATCCACGAAAACTCCTTCATTGAGGCTTGCAAGGCTCGGAGTCACATAGTAAAAATTCAGTTTCGTTCCACCTTCGCTAGGAACAGCGTTATACACCGAGTCATTAAATTTTATTTTGTTATCATTCCATCGGTAATTTGGTTTTGCAATTAAGGAAATATCCCCTGTTGACACTCCATCAGGAAACGTAGTTCCCGCAGTATTCCACAAGATTGAATTTGTATACATCTCTTTATCCAAATCATTATTCTGAACAGCTTCGCTCGGTTTATTCAATCCATAAGCGGGTTCGGCTATTGAAAGGTCTGGGATAGGCAGGGCGGTCATGGTCGGGGGGAATACTTTGCTTATATTCCACGAGCCATTTGTTTCATCATCGGCGGCATCAGGCTCACCTTCGTTGAATGCGATTTCCAAATCGTCACTGAACGCCCACAAACCTTCCGGAAATACAGTCACAGTAGCTGTGTAAGTTTGCGTTGAGTTCACAATGCCTAGAGGTTCCCACATAACACTGCTCACTGTGTAATGAGGTTCGATATCGTTTATGACGGCGTTTATATTTTGCTCTGATCCGTTCACAGGAGGTTGTATTGAAATATTAACCAATTCTACGTCACCGTGTTCTGGCAGTTCGAACAAACCAGCACCAGCGAGTTCTATGGCTACGAACCGCACAAAATGTTTCCACCGTAGCTTAAAGCCCATATTTCCTTTCTGGCAGTACACATAGTCCGCGTCAAGGTTATATAAATCGTCATCGGCGAATAGAGAAGCGGACGCGTTGTAGTCTTTTCCCTTTGATGTGGTGGCAGGCGTAGTTGTGCCATCGCCTAGAAGTACTGTATTGGCAGTGCCTTTGAATATATCTTCCGTTTTAATTCCCGATGTGGCTATTGTTGTAATTCCTATTGTGCTGCTAGGAGTATTTCTTCCTATAGATGTGACAATGCCTATGTTGCCAATACTATCATAAACCAACGTTTTGTCAACTTTCAAGAAATGATAACTATTACTATTAGCTATGACATCTAATAGATTGATTTGAATTTCTTCTCCCAATGTATTGCTCAAAGCTATTTGATCCTTTCTAATTTTGAAAATATTTGGAATATCTTCTGTGTCAGCCATTTTTTTGAAACGTAGATTGGCATCTTCTCCCTCTTTGCTGACTAACATTAGCGTTACTGAATTGTCTTTGTTTACGTATTCTTCTACCCGTATTCCTTCAATATTTTCATACAAAAGTGTAGCATCTCCTTCCAATGTTTCATCAGCAACAAAATAAAATAAATCACCTTCCAAAAAACTATTCCTATTTTCAAACGAAGTATTCACTATGTATAAGAAATTTTTCATTTTATAAACACGACAGTTGGTATACAAATCATCGGTACTTTCAATCGCTCCCTGCAAACCGCTGATTGCGCCTGCGCCCATTGCTTGTAGCTTTGCCGAGTTGCCCAAGTCAATGCTTGCGCCTTCATGCAAATTTAGTTTAGCGCTATGAGCCATATTCAGGTTGCCTGATCCTGATATCTCTATTTTGCCGCCATCAGTAATTTTTAGTGCAGCCCCGTAATCCATTTTTAATTCTGCGCCGCCTTGCATTTCTATTTTAGCAGCGTGCATTAACGCAAGGCTTGCCCCATCTGTGACACCTGTGCTATCTTCGTTTGTCGTTGTATTCGGTAGACATTGCCCACCGCCGTTGCCGCTACCGCCACCGTGCAGGTTTTCCCAATCGTATTCATGGTCACAATTATTACTGCCGCCACCGCTGCTCAACGCATCGTGTATATTGTCCAATATATCTTGAAGTGGTGTTTTTTCCATATCTGCCTCTTTTATAATTTATTAAGTGGTAGAATATTTTTTATACTACCAGTATCAAATACTCTGAATGAAAAGTAAGCCACACTATTCGCCGGTATTGTATATTCATACCCATTGGCATTATTTTTAGCTATGAAATTCAATACGCGAACACCGGAAGAGGGTGCTACACTGAATGTAATTATATCGCCAATATTGTAATATGCTAAGTCTATCGTAACATCCTGCGAACCAGTTTGTGCAATGGGCGTTAGGTACACTACTAGATCATTCTCAATAGTCATTGAGGGTTTATTGGTATAAGATTCCATTTTAAAAGAATTAGAGCCTAGTTCAATTACTTTTACACCGCGATTATGTTTAAAACAACAAAGAATTATACTAAATGGCTTAAATGCGTAAGAAGGGCTTCCGTATGCGCCTGTAAAAGTTACTTTCAGTTCATTGGCTGTTTGTGGATTAAGAACAAGCCAGAATATTGTATTGTTTAGCATATTTGTTAAATCAGCGTAGAACTTTCCGCTGGGGTGCCGAACGCTCACAACCCTACTGTCTGCTACTGAGAAAGATGATGCCTCTTCAAGATTAGTAGTTGGAATGCCGATAGGTGGTTTATTCCACTTGTCGCGTTCCGTTTTGGTTATGTGTATTTCGCTATTATTTATATGCGAATTAAATTCATTTCTTAATTCAAAGTCGCCCCCGCCTCCACTGCCCCCACCGCTGGCATTCACTTTTTCCCAAAGATATTTGCCGTCAGAAGTATATTCAACTAAATCTTTATTCTCTATGCCGTCTTTGAACCAGTACTCGCGAGGGGAATCACTGTTAGGTGGGTTCACTATCACCATCTTTTGACCGATGAAACG
The DNA here is from genome assembly GCA_031281345.1 of Candidatus Fibrimonadaceae bacterium. Lineage (GTDB taxonomy): Bacteria > Fibrobacterota > Fibrobacteria > Fibrobacterales > Fibrobacteraceae > Fibrimonas. Next base: position 27,314 of record JAITFN010000077.1, on the reverse strand, counting down.
GTTGGTCTTAATTTCTTCAGGCGTAGGATATGGCGGTGACGGGCGTGGGACGACCTCATATTTATTGTCCCTTAACGCTTCTTCTATTGTGTCATAGTAAGTTCTGCCGTCTAGCGGGTGATTATACTCTTGCTTTAACCCAGTGGGAATTTTTGTATGCGCCATATTTAACCAACCCTCTTTCTTTCAATTTTCTTTGGAGCATTTTTTTTCACTTCTTCCCAATACTTCTCGTTCTCTCTTTTCGCATTTGCCCAATACTCCTCCTCCTCTCTTTTCGCTTTTGCCCAATACTCCTCCTCGCTCTCATTTATTTCCAGCTCTTCAGAGTCGTTTGACGTATCCTTTGAAATTTCTTGCTGCGGTTGTTTCCTCTTTGCCATATTCTGCACCTCTATAAATTATTTATGTCGCAGTCTTCAATGTTGAGCAATTTGCATATTTCAATGCCGCAATCCTCAACATTTAATTGCTTAAGTATTTCAATGCTGCAATCCTCAATGCAGAATTTTTCAGGCTTTTCCTTGCAGCAGCAACAGCATTTTAATATTTCTTTCAATTTTTCTAAATCATTTTCTGTCAATCCCAGTAAATTCAAGATAACGCTCAATTTGCATGAACCGCATTTTATGCCAGTTTCTTGTTCTGACGTACCAACTGCACACTTAAGAACAATCGCCGTCGTAGGATCAAATACTAAGCCGCCAGCAGTCGCATTGACACCTCTGTCTTCGTCTATGTAAATTTCTAGAGCTTCGCCGACATAGCCAGGCAAGACTGGGCAAACTATGTATGACCTAGTGTAAAGCTCCGTTGGAACTAAGCCATGAATGTCAAAATGCGTTCCAGAATTATACAAATGATACTCATTAGGATTCGGCTTATCATAAACTCTAACTTGGAAATCTTGCAAGAACGGCGTAGAGTTAGGATCGCTTTTGTCATACTCTGGGTTTGCTAACCTGAAAATGACTGAGTGCAGCAGCGGTGTCATCTCAGCATCAATGTGAATATTGTTGTCGGTCACTACTACATTTTCTATCACTTTGTCTTCATAGCCTTTAGCTTTCACAGTCAATTTTTTATACGTGCCGTTTTTTACAGGGTGAACTAGCTTGCCTATCGTAGTGCCGCGTACCACGTTATTCGTGCCGCTGCCATCGCGATCCACTATCACTATGAAGTTCGGCACTATAGTGCGATTAGGCTGATCTGCCAATACACAAGATGGATCTATTGCTGAATCTATATTTGAAGGCTGCGACATTTGTAAATTATTTAGGCGATAAATTTTTCTTCTGTATTTATGCTAAGAGTCACAGTGACATTTTCTTTAGTGTAAAATGACACTTTGCTAATTCCTTTCTTGACATTTTTGAAATTGCTATCTTTGCTGAACACATCATAAACTAAGTCAGTTGCATATTTCACTGTGCTGGCTTTGTCATATACTTCATTTTCTAAAATTTGGCGACTGCGAATAAGTTTGCTTAAATTCATGTTTATTTATAACACGTGATTTCACGCGACAGCTTCACTTACTGTTTCAATCCCAGATCTCAAACAACATTTTGCTGGGATCATCAGTTCTTCTTGAGACTATCGTTAACCCTTTAATGCCGATTATTTCATACAGAGGCGCACCGTTGTAAGTGCCCAAAGCTACAAAGCCGAATACGATTTCGCCAGGACCATTTATTTCGCATGTCGCACCGCCAGCTCTCCCAGATGAATCAACGTGTTGATACTTGCCAGACAATTCCAATTTTTCAGCTGTATCGTCTAAAATCACTCTAACATATGTAGGAGGATCATTTGTTATTCCCGTTTCCCAATACGTTCCCAAAGCTCTATAAACTTCACTGCCCGCTGGATTTCTCAAAGTCACTAATTCGTATTCTTGTTCTCGTATTTCTTCTTCATCAAGATATCTAGCAAAAGGAATATCCCAAGAATCATCAAACCTGAAAAGACCTTCAGGGTTTTCATTATTGCCCCCGTTCTCTTCATCATCTTCATTCAGATTGTAATCTTGACACGCAGGATCCCACGCGAACTCATTTTTCAAATGTTTTATATGTTTGCAGCTCATGCAAATTATTTACGCACATGCGACCAGCCGCTTCCAAGTCAAGCATCTTTCCCAGCAGCCAGCAGTCAAGCTGTCTATCCTATTCATTGTTTGATATTTGACATTGCCGTCATTGTGCCGAAAATCAAATTCATCTGCATATCGTTGTAAGTGCTTCGGCGACATATAATGATAAATCCCATGATAGCCGCGTTTCCGAATAGCCCACACGCTCTCTATGGAGTTTGTGCTGGCTATGCCGCTTTTGAACTGCCACTCTTTATGCTTCACAGTCAAGTGCGTATAGTCTTTATTGAGCCCAATATATGACCGCCACTCGTCTGTGCATATTGTCGTGCCAGATTTAACATTCTTCCTTATTATGCCTTGCAATGTGCTTTTTCCTGTGTCATTGACGACCACCGATTTTACCTTGCCGTTTCTTTCAACCATGCCGAAGACTGGGATTTTGCCAACAGAGCCACGCCCTTCAAGAAATTTCTTGTCCCAGTGCTTGTTCCGCTTCTTTCCGCCAATATACGTTTCATCGCATTCAACAATGCCGCTGAAAATATATTTGCCGCTTTTCATTGCTTCCCTTATCTTATGATCTAAGAGCCAAGCAGATTTCTGCGTTATTCCAAGTTTCTTAGACATTGCAACGGAGGAAATGCCCTTCCTATCCGTTATAAACAAATAGAATGCGAAAAGCCATTTGTGCAGAGGGATTTTGCTTCTCTCAAAAATAGAGCAAGTTTTGACATTGAACGGCTTTCCGCAGTCGTTGCATCTGTGCCAGTTTCGGTCTTTGCCGAATTTGCCGATTTTCCTGCTGCCGCATCTTGGGCAGACAATCCCATTCGCCCAGCGTTTTTGCTCCAAATATGCCCAAGCGGCTGCCTCGTCGGGAAACCCTTTGAGGAAGCCATACACGCTAATCGCGGTGTTTGGGCAGTATTTGCTGATAGAAAATCTCCTTTTGCTGCTGGTGTTATTTACATATAACAAGAGTTTGCAAAAATGCGAGTAAAAATCCGCATTTTTCTGTATTTTTTTTGATTTTTTTTGAAAAAATCACAAAATAAGCTATTTTCAGCCGAAGTTATATAAAATTGGGCTTAAAATGCTTAGAAAAGCAGGGTGTTGTTTTATGAAAAACTCGGCGATGATTTAGAGGTTGGGCAGGTGTAAGTTATGTATATAGTTCCCATTGTAATATGTAACAGTAGAATTTCCATTAAGGTTTTTATATTTTTTCCAATTATCCATATATACCGAAGCCTCTATCTATAATATAGTAAAAAAAAGCCTACCCCACCAGCTCTGCCTGCCTAACGCTGTTTTTACTATATTTCCCACTAACTTAATGAGCCTCTCCACCACTCAAGCCATTGAACTCTTTCACTTGCCTTTTCAAGAATTGGCAACTCTCTCAAATGATTTTAAAGAAGAACTCCACGGCAAAAATGTTTTTTGGGTTTGTAATAGGCAAATAAATTATACAAATGTGTGCTGCTTGCATTGCAGTTTTTGCGCGTTTTCAAAAATAAAAAAGGATTCATCACTTGCTTACAATATGAGTTTGGCAGAAATTTCGGCAAAGGCAAAAGAGGCTGTAAATTTGGGAGCACGAGAATTGCATATAGTGGGAGGACTTCATCCAGATAATCTTTTTTCTTATTACACGGATATGCTAAAAATGCTTAGAAAAGATTTTCTAGGTGTGAATTTAAAATGCTTTACCGCTGTGGAAATTTGCCATTTTGCAAAGCAAGAAAATAGGAGCGTAGAAAGTATTTTGGCAGAGCTAAAAGACGCTGGTTTAGACACAATGCCCGGAGGCGGTGCAGAAATTTTAGTGCCGGAAATAAGAGAGAAAATTTGCGGGCAAAAAGAAAGCGGAGATGAATGGCTTTATGTTCACAGGGCTGCGCACAAACTTGGGATTCCAACAAATGCAACTATGCTCTTTGGGCATATAGAAAGCATAGAACACAGGGTTAAGCATTTATCCATGCTGCGCGATTTGCAAAGCGAAACTGGCGGCTTTTTAGCTTTTTTGCCACTCGTGTTTTTACCGCAAAACAATGCTCTTGGCAGGCAAGTAAAAAACAGAACTAGCGAAGAAGATATTTTAAGAACCATAGCTGTTTCAAGACTTTTTTTAGACAATATCCCTCACATAAAAGCCTATTGGGTGCAGCTCGGCATAGAAACAGCTTTGAAAGCACTGCACTGCGGAGCTTCAGACTTAGATGGCACTGTGATGGAAGAAAAAATTTCGCACTCGGCAGGAGCAAATAGTCCAAACGAGATAAACGCTACGCGTTTGCAAGAACTGATAAATCATCAAGGGCTTGTTCCTGTAGAGCGAGACGCATTTTATAAATTTTCTACATTATCCTTATGAAAAACCATTTGCTCTTTGTAGTGGCGGCTCTCTTTTTTTATGCCTGCGGTAGCAGCGACCCTAAAAGTAGAAAAGAGGCTCTTTACATTCCAACAGATATGCCCGATATATGTCAAAATGTGGACTTTAATGTTGACAAAGGCATGCGCGAAACCTGTGGGGTAAAACCAGCGCGCTATCAAGCATACCGCAATGTGCCAATGCAAAGATACTTGATAAATCCAAGTCAGGCATCGCTTGTAAAAAGCGGAGATAAAATTGAAATTCGTTTCCCTAACACCCATCCAGTTTCAATAGATGCGGAGCAAGTTTCTGGCGTTTCGTTCAGCGATTCAAAACGGCTTTCAAAAATTCAGAACACAATGGATTACAAAGAATTTTTCAATGAAAAAAAACAACGTTATAAATTATTCAAACTCACAATCCCATCTGATACAAAACCAGAAATAGAGAATAGCCTGTGTTTTAGAGTTCCTGAATTGAAAGGTAGCGATAGAACGCGTTCAGCAGCTATGGCTGTGCAAATGGAACTTATCTCTTGCGAAACATTGGATGAATTAGTGAAAAGATATGTCAATTAATTATGGATTGGGTTATCACTTTTTTGGCTATTGCCTTTGTTGTAGCTGCGGCCGGAGCAAAACATCGTGCAAGCAGGCGTTATAATTTGCCACAGGAAAATCTCGCTCTTTCGCTTGCCATATTAAAAGAGAATTTGCTGGAAAATCCAAGCGAATACGCTTTGCAAAAATTGAAGGATTTTGCCACATCGCAGAATTTGAAAGTTCCAGAGGAAAAGTACCCTACGGGCAAAGTGCCTAACGTTGAAGCGAGAACAATTACGGAATTAATTTTCGGAGAAGGGTTTAAAGCACCAAATTTTGAACAAGATGAATCTCTTTTTTTACAGCAGGCAGCTTGGCTTGATTCCTTAACTCCATTAGAATTCAAAGAAGAACCTCAAACGGAAAAAACGCTTGCAAAGGGAATTTTGAGGCTTTATAGCGATGATGCTATTTTCAAAGCCTTGAAAGAATTTGCTCAAAAATTTCCAAGCGAAAAACAGCAAAAGCTGGAACAAGGCTATCGCACACTTTGCGAGCTCAGAGATAATAGCAAGGCAGATTATGATTCCTTGGAAAACTTAAGGATAGAAAAAGAAAAATGGGAACGACTGGCTAGAGAATGGTTTACCGCATAGCTATTATTTTGCTTGGCCTCATTGGCTATGGGCTTACACTTGCCCGCTCGCTCAGTTTTTGGGATTGCGGGGAATACATTGCAGCAGCTAACGTTCTTGGCATTCCGCACCCGCCTGGTAATCCGCTTTTTGTTATGCTTGGCAGGGTTTTTATTTTGCTCTTTGGTTGGTTAAATGGGCCTGCCTTTGCTGTGAATTTAATGAGTGCTATCAGTTCAATTTTATGCTGCTTGCTCATTTTTGAAATAACAACAAAAATTTTGCACAAAGAGAGCCATCACTTGTTCGCTTTTTTTGCCGCCTCAATTTCTCTTTTTGGCAATACTTTTTGGTTCAATGCAGTAGAAGCTGGTGCTTATGGCATTTCAATGTGCATAATAATGCTGCAAATATGGGCAGTTCTAAAATGGAAGGAAACCAGTAGCAATAAATATTTGCTTTTTATTATATACATAGCTTTTTTAGGTCTTGGAATTCACACTTTTTGCCTATTGCCTTTGCCTGCAATTTTTGTTTTTGTTTTGATCAATAGAATAAAATTGCCAATTAAGTTCTTTTTCGCTGCCGCATTTTTAATTATTTTGGGATTTTCCTCTCAACTTTACTTGCCAATTCGCTCTTCTACGGAACCAATTTTGAATGAGAATAATCCAGAGGAGTTGAAAGATTTTTTGGATGTTCTAGGCAGAAAACAATACGGCAATATGAATATGTTTGAACGAGCTTTTTATCGCAGAGGTACGATTTCAAATCAATTTTTATTTTCCGAAAACATAGGATATTTGGGCTATCATTTAAATCAATGGCTACCTGCTCCTTTAAGCGCGCAAAATCCTGGTTTTTGGGTAGGAGGTTCGCTTGGAAAATTTCAATTTTTTCATCGCATAATCTTTGAATTTTTGCTTATAGCTGTGTTTGCAGGTGTGTGGCTTTGCAGAAGAAACTCTGGTGTTCTTTTAGTTGTCTTTATGTTTTTTTTGAGTTCTGTTGGTCTTGTGTTGTATTTGAATTTGGCAGATGGCACAAGAATAGATAGCTACAATGCAAAGCACTGGAACGCAAATATCAAAGAGCTAAGAAAATTTGTTCCAGATTCAATTCCAAATTTACCGGGCATCAACGAATTGCATATACAGCTCTCTTTTTACAAAGCATTGCCGGTATCTATGCGGGAAATGTGGGTTAGTAGCGCACCAAAGGCAAAAGGCTTAAAAACTTTTTTTGCTTGGCAAGATATTTTGGAAGAACAGGGAAAAGAAATGGCAGATTTGCCACGAGTTGTTCATAGAGAAGTGCGAAACAGGGATTATTTTTTCACGCCTGCATTTTTGTTTTTTGCAATAATGGCAGCTGTGGCGTGCAGTACCGGGCTCAAAAGAATAAATTTTGCAATAGGAAAAAAAATTGCTGCTTATGGGCTTGCATTTGCGTGGCTTGTGCCTTTTGCGAGCAATTTCAATTCGCATAACCGCTCTCAAGATTTTATCGCAAGGGATTTTGCGATTAACATTTTAAATAGCATTCCACAAAACGGCATTCTAATAACTTATGGCGATAACGATACATTCCCTCTGTGGTATATGCAAATGGTGGAAAATTACCGGAGAGATGTTGTTGTTATAAACGAAAGCCTCTCTTATGGCAAGTGGTATAGGGAACAGGTTTTGGAAAATTATCCCGATTTAAATGTAGTTGAGAATGGAGAGAATTTTATCAGAGAAATAATAGAGAATTATTGGCCAGAGAGAAGCGTTAATTTTATGATTGGGGCAAACCCTCGCGACTATGAGGATTTTTCTGAAAATATGCCGCTTATTGGGCTTGTTAGGAATTTGGGTATGGATAACAAAAAAGCAGATTCATTGCTAATTGCAAATCTTGCAGAAAATTACCAATATTCGGAACTTAAAGCAAGAGGGCAAGAAGCAAATGAGCAAACAATAACCATTTACCGCTATTTGGCAAGGTTGGCTCTTTCAAAGGAACCAAATGAAGAACAGCAAACTGCGTTGTTTAAGCTAATTGCAAATTAGACTAAGCATCCGCAGAATACACTCTCTCCGCATAAAGAGCAGAGGCACACATATATTCGCGGTTCATTTTTGCTATGAACTCAACCGAAATGCCTTTTGGGCAGGCCGCTTCGCATTCAAAGAGATTTGTGCAGTTTCCAAAGCCTTCTTTGTCCATTTGCTCCACCATAGCGAGAACTCTTTTTTGAGCTTCGGGCTTGCCTTGGGGCAAATACGAAAGGTGGCTCACCTTTGCAGAAACAAAAAGCATTGCAGAAGCATTTTTGCAAGCCGCAACGCAGGCTCCACAACCTATGCAGGCTGCTGCATCAAATGCACGGTCTGCATTTGCTTTTGGAACAGGGAGCGTGCTTGCCGGAGGTGCGTTTCCAGTGTTGATGCTCACAAAACCGCCTGCTTGTATAATGCGGTCAAATGCGCTTCTGTTTACCGCGCAGTCCCTAATAACAGGGAACGCAGCAGAACGCCACGGTTCTATAACTATGGTATCGCCATCGTTAAACTTGCGCATATGAAGCTGGCAGGTGGTAACAAGGTTGTCTGGGCCGTGAGGCATACCGTTAATCACAAGCGAGCACATACCGCAAATGCCTTCGCGGCAATCGTGGTCAAAGGCAAAAGCTTCTTTGCCTTCTTTCATAAGCTGTTCGTTCATAACGTCTAGCATCTCCAAAAAAGACATATCTGGAGAAACGTTAGACAATTTAACGGTTTCAAAGTTACCTCTAGCCTGAGAATTTTTTTGTCTCCAAGCCTTTATAGTGAGATTCATATTTTCTTCGCTCATTTGTAGCTCCTTGTCATAAGGTGTACGTTCTCAAATTGTAACTCTTCTTTGTTTAGTTCGTGTGGCTTGTTTTCGCCTTTCCATTCCCAGGCTGCAACGTGGCAGAATGTATCATCGTCGCGTTTTGCCTCGTTATCTGGAGTTTGATGCTCTTCGCGGAAATGACCGCCGCAAGATTCTTCCCTGTAAAGGGCGTCTTTTGCAAGCAACTCGCCAAATTCCAAGAAATCTGCAACGCGCATTGCGTTTTCCAAATTCTGGTTAAAGGAAGCGTTTTCGCCAAGAACATTTACGTTTTTCCAGAATTCATCACGTAAACCCGGAAGAGCGGAAATTGCTTTTTCAAGACCGGCTTTGTTGCGTCCCATTCCTACGTTTTCCCACATAATGTGTCCCATTTCTCTGTGGAATTCGGTGACCGTTTTTTTGCCTTTTATGGAGAGCAAGCGGTCTATGAGCGCCTTTGAACTTTTTGCTGCATCTACAAATTCTGCCTGTGCAGAATTTATTTTGTCTAATTTGTTGCCAGCAAAATAACCACCAATGGTGTATGGAATAACAAAATAGCCGTCTGCGAGGCCTTGCATAAGAGCAGATGCTCCTAAACGATTTGCTCCGTGGTCGGAGAAGTTTGCCTCTCCCAAAACAAACAAACCCGGAATAGTACTTTGCAAATTGTAGTCCACCCATAGGCCGCCCATTGTGTAGTGGCTTGCCGGATAGATGCGCATAGGCGTTTTGTATGGATTCTCGTCTGTGATTTTTTCGTACATCTGAAAGAGGTTTCCATATTTTGCGCTAACAGCGTTTTCACCGATGCGTTTAATGGCATCTCCAAAATCCAAAAACACAGCGCGTTTAGACGAGCCAACGCCAAGACCGTTATCACAAACCATTTTTGCATTGCGGCTTGCAACATCTCTAGGCACCAAGTTTCCAAAGCTCGGATATTTTTCTTCTAAATAGTAATAACGCTCTGCTTCTGGTATATCGCTTGGCCTGCGAACATCGCCAGCTTTGCGCGGAACCCAAACCCTGCCATCGTTTCTAAGGGATTCAGACATCAAAGTTAGTTTGCTCTGGTGGTCGCCTGTTACTGGAATGCAAGTTGGGTGAATTTGCGTGTAGCATGGATTGGCAAACAATGCGCCTTTTTTATGTGCGCGCCAAGCTGCTCCAACGTTTGAGCCTTTTGCGTTTGTGGAGAGATAAAACACGTTTCCATAACCGCCTGTTGCAAGGCAAACAGCATCTGCTTCGTGGCATTCCAATTCGCCAGAGATTAAGTTTCTGACTACGATGCCTCTTGCTTTGCCGCCTACAAGAACTATGTCCATCATTTCGCGGCGTGTAAACATTTTAACAGAACCTTTTGCAACCTGACGCATCATAGACTGATAAGCACCGAGCAAAAGCTGCTGACCTGTTTGACCACGGGCATAGAAGGTACGGCTAACTTGCGCGCCGCCAAAGGAACGGTTGTCTAAAAGACCGCCGTATTCTCTGCCAAAGGGAACACCTTGAGCCACGCAGTGGTTTATGATTAAATTTGAACACTCTGCCAAACGGTGAACGTTTGCCTCGCGAGCGCGGAAATCGCCGCCTTTAACGGTATCGTAAAAGAGACGGTAAATTGAATCGCCATCGTTTGGGTAGTTGTGCGCCGCATTTATGCCGCCTTGAGCTGCAATTGAATGTGCACGGCGAGGGCTATCTTGAATGCAAAAACTCTTTACATTGTAACCAAGTTCGCCAAGAGAGGCAGCAGCAGAGGCACCAGCCAAGCCAGTTCCAACAACTATCACAGTGAATTTGCGCTTGTTAGCCGGATTTACCAGTTTAAGCTCGAATTTGTGGCGTGTCCATTTTTCCGCAATTGGACCGCCTGGAATATTGGATTCTAATTTCATAGCTCGTCTCCTTCTTCTGAATCTTCTTCTGCCTGTGGATTATCACCGTCTTGCTGACGCTTCTTCTTATCCTTTTTGTGCTTTTCCTTGAATTTCATAAATTCTTCTGGTGATCTTTCGCCACCAAAAGCTGGAGGTCCCTTTCTTTCCACTATGAGGCTCGCTTTTTCGGGAGATTTTGCGATTTTACCAGCTTTTCTCTTTTGTTCCTCAAGAGGTTGCTCCGAGAGAATTTTCAACGCCTCTTGATAGCTCGGTTTCTTTGCCTGCTCAATGATTGCCTTTGCTTCTTCGTTTACGTTCACAACATAAAAAGACCAAGCCGCGGTTACTGCAAAACCAATTGAAACAACAACGCAATATGCAATGGCTAGCTTATCTATTATAGGAGTCCATTTTTGGTGATTTATGCCCATGGTTTGGAATGCGCTGGAAATGGCGTGCCACAGATGAAAGCCGAGAATTACCATAAGCGATAGGTAAAAAAAAGCAAATAAAGGATTGCCCAAAACCTCAACAGTGGTGAGCCACATATCGCGAACAACCCTGCCATCTGCAACTTCTGGGTTTATATAATAATAGTGTATTCCGTTGCGAACAGTTAAAATATGCCATACAACGAAGGTTATAATGGTAAGCCCAGTCCAAATCATCCAGAATGTGGGGAACTGCTTTTTGCCTTTGCGGGTTTCAACTGCATAGCGAGCAGAACCGCGGGCTTTGTAGTTCTGCAATTTTAACGTTATTGCCAAGTACAGATGTATTATGAAAATCACCGCCAAACCGCCCTCAACGGTGTATAAAAACAGCTTAGATTTGGTTAAAAGCGCAGAATACGTGTTGTATGCCGCTTGAGCATCTGCCGCGGAGGGCAAGAGCAGTTGAAGGTTGCCCGCCATATGACCTAGCAGAAAAAGCACCAACATAAAACCGGTAGCGCCCATAATCTGCTTCTTTCCTATGGAAGAAGTGATGTATGTTAAAAGCCATTTCATTTGTAAAATCTCCTAAAAACTAATAATCGGAAGTAAATATAGTAAATATCTAGCAGGCATATCCGCTTTTTTCCACTTCTAGGGCAAGCTCCGAGCCTCCACTCCTAGCTATCTTGCCATTTATCAAAATATGCACAAATTGCGGTTTTGCATAATCCAGCAAACGCTGATAGTGCGTAATTAGAACAACAGAACGCTCTGCATTCATCAAATTGTTTATCCCGTTTGCCACAATCCTAAGAGCATCTACATCTAGCCCCGAATCTGTTTCGTCCAAAAAAGCCAGAGCAGGCTCTAAAATTGCCATTTGCAAAATTTCGTTTCTCTTTTTTTCGCCTCCGCTAAAACCCTCGTTTAAACCCCGCTCCTTGTAGCGAGAGTCCATTTTCAAAAGCTGCATAGCACTTGCCATTTTTTCTTTGAATTCATTTTCGCTGAGTTTAGGCAAATTGAGAGCCTTGTGCTTTGCATCTATTGCCGCGCGCAAAAACTCCTCGTTGCCAAGCCCTGCTATTTCCAATGGATACTGAAACCCTATGAAGAACCCTGAATTTGCCCGCTCCGAAACAGAAAGCTCAAGCAAATTTTTTCCAAAAAATTCCACGCTGCCACTTGTTACCTTATAGCCTGGATGCCCAGCTATAACCTTGGAAAGCGTGCTTTTGCCCGCACCGTTTGGACCCATAATGGCGTGGATTTCTCCTTTGCCAATGGACAAGTTCAATCCCTTTAGAATCTCCGTGCCATCTGCCAAAGAAGCGTACAAATTTTTTATTTGGAACATTGGGTGGAAATGTAGAAAAATTTTTCTATATTTGTTTCGGTATGACCCCATCCACTTTTTCAAAATTCACAGCGTTGGCTTTCGTTGTGCTTATCACTATATTCGCATTTGGTGCAGATACCAAAAACGATAGGATAGTATCTTCTAACGATAATTCCCAATATGATTACTGGTTATCTCAATTGACAATAGAAGAAAAAATTGGACAGTTGCTGATGATACGTTTGCCTTGGAATGCAAAAGAAGCAAGTCCAAAGGTACGGGAATTGATGAAAGATGTTCCCGTTGGTGGAATAGCCCTGTTTCGCGACAATATGGAAAATGCCGGACAAATCCAAAAATTCACAAATGATTTGCAAGCCCTTGCACGTTTGCCGCTGTTCATAGCCATAGACGAAGAGGGGGGGCGAGTGTCGCGGATAGGCAAATTCTATGACAAACCTACTCCCCCAGCGTATGAAATTGGAAAGAAAGGCGACACGGCAATAGCATCTGCAAACGCCCGCGTAATTGCTCAGCGACTTGCCAAGCTCGGAATCAATATGAACTTTGCTCCCATAGCCGATATTTGGAGCAACCCAGATAATACAGTTATAGGAAACCGAGCCTTCGGCAAAAAGCCCGATATTGTGGGAGAAATGGTAGAAGCCACAGTGCGAGGTTTTGCATCAGAAGGAGTGCTCTCTGTAACCAAGCATTTCCCAGGTCACGGAGATACCAAAGAAGACAGCCATAACCAACTAGCTATCTATCCTCACGGGCGTGAACGTTTTAACCAAACGGAAGCCCTGCCTTTTATAAAAGCATCCAAAGCAGGCACAGATGCTATAATGGTAGGCCATATTATCACACCTGCCTTTAAAGAGTCAGATAGCCTCCCCGTCACTTTTTCAAATTTTTGGATGCAAGATATTCTGCGCAGGGAAATTGGCTTTGATGGGCTAATCATTACCGATGGTTTGGATATGCACGCTCTAACTGATAATTACACCGCTGCCCAAATTGTTCTCGGCACATTCCTCGCTGGAGCAGATATTATGCTTATGCCCGTAAACCCTCGCGTTGCATACCAAGCTCTCTTGGACGGCTATAAATCTGGTTTGTTCGACGAGAACAGGCTTAATCAATCTTTGCGACGCATATTGAAAGCAAAGGAAAAATGGTTGGTTAGGTAATATGAGCTCTTCTGCAAATATGAAGTATAGCGAAGCTGTTAAAAGGCTAGAAGAAATATTGGAAAACGTTGACCGCTCCAATGTAGGCATAGATGAACTTGCTGATTTGGTAAAAGAGGCTTCTGATTTAATAAAAACTTGCCGCAGCATACTCACAAGCACAGAACGTAATGTGCAAGAATCTCTGGAAGATTTGGAGGGTTAGCTTATGCGGATATCTACGCTGTTTGTGCTTCTATTCTTTGTTTCTTCACACTCTTATTTTGGAAAGAAGAACGAAGCACAAGATGTTTTTGGATGGGCTATGCTCTTGCAAAGTCCTCGCACTGTGGCATTTGAAGGTGCTGGCTCTGCTCTTGGGTCGCAAGATTTTGGAGCGGCTTTGATGAACCCAGCTTTATTGCAAGGGAGTGGCTATGGGGCAGGCATTTCTGGGCAAAGCGGAGATTTGGCAGACTGGCAGGGAATAGCTGTGTTTTCGCACCCATTTTCAATAGGCGAAGCAGAAGGAAGAATGCAGCATACCTATGGCGTTGTTGATAACGGTGAAATTGAAAATCTAGATGAAGACGCCAACTCAACAGGCTTAACTAGCCATCCTATTGCTCAGTATTACGCCATAACAGCGGCCTTTCCGCTGAAGCATTTTAAGTTTGGAATAACAGGCAGGTTTTTATGGCAGAGGCTATCAAAAATCGACGATGCGCAGGCAGGAATGGGGCTTGCCATGGACTGGGGATTTTTATGGAATTCAGGTTCTGCGCGTTATGGTCTTGCGTTTATGGGGCGGCATTTGGGGCAGCAAATTCGCCCATTCGTGAAAGGCGGAGTTAATGGCTATGCCCTTGCCTCTGAACTTGCAGTTAGCACATTCTGGCGTTTAGACCAAAACTTTGTATGGCTTTTGGAATGCACAGCTCCGCGCTATTCGCCAGCAGCTGGTAAACTTGGGTTGGAATACCGCTTTTCGGAAGCCTTGTTTGCAAGAGCTGGTATGCAAAGAGATATTATAGATGTCACTCGCTTTGCGCGTTCCATTTTTGATAAAAATGAAAATTCGCCTAGGGCAGGTTATTACCGTTTATTTTCAGCAGGTGCTGGTTACAGATTTTCGGATTTTGCCTTGGATTATTCTTACAGCATGTTAATTGAAGGTCAGGGAAGTGAACACAGAATTGGACTAAGTGGAGCGTTTTAGCAAATGTATTCAGATTTTTACAACGAAAAAAACGAGTACCTTTCAATAATAGTAGCTTCGCTTTTATTCCATCTTGCTATTGCAGTTGCATTGCTAATAGCTATATGGCTTAGACCCGCAAAAGAAAACCCACCTCCAATACCTTTTTTTGAAATGGTAAATGTAGCACCGCCAACTCCATTAAAGCCTACTCCCAAGCCTCCAGAACCTGTTCCCGAACCTGCTGCAGAACCTGAGCCTGTTCCGACAAAACCGGAATTAAAACCGGAGCCAAAGCCATCTCCTACTACCAAACCAGAGCCTAAGCAGGAAAATAAACCAGAGCCAAAACGCGCAGCAACAGAACCTACGCAATCGCATTCAATGGATATGCCTATGGATATGCCTTCTGACGTAAAAAAAGATATGGATATGCCAGCTTTGACAATTCTTGACGATGATGATATAGATTGGCAAATGAAAGCTTATATCGGAACACTTATACGACTTATATACCAAAATTTCAACCCTCCGGCTGGAACAGAAATTTCCAAGGGTACAAAATCTACCGTACAATTTCAAATAGCCAGAAACGGCGAAATCAACGAAGTTACTTTACGTTCATCATCTGGAAATCCAATATGGGACAGGCTTGCGGTAAGAGCAGTTCAAATAACAAAACTACCACCTATACCTCCCAGTTATACAAAGGAAAAGCTGAATTGTAATTTTAATTTTAAGGAGAGAGATAGGTAATTTAATTTGCTAGATTTATAGAAGCGTTATGCAACAAATAAACGTTAAATCCGTGAAAGACGGTATGATTTTGGCGGAGCCTTTGAAAAATGCTCACGGGGGCATTGTATTGAGCAAAGGAACTGTTTTAACAGAAGCTTTCGCAAACAGACTTTCTCGCATGGGTTTTTATTCTGTTTGCATAGAAGGAGAACAAACAGAAACAGCAGAGAGTGCATCTGGGCAAGCAAACGATATTCAAAAAATACCCCTAGAAAGGCTATTTGAAGGAAAAATTGAAAGTGATTTTATGAAGGAAATTTACAATGCTTTACTGAGGTATAGACAATCAAGTGGCAGATAATAAACGAATAGAATTTCTGATAAAGAATATGGGTGAATTGCCTACTATTCCTAGTGTGTTTTTAACAGTAAACAAAATGTTGTCTGACCCGCACACCTCGGCTATTGATGTTGGGCAGGTGGTATCTAGTGACCAGGTTATAGCTGCTAAAATTTTGAAACTCGCAAACAGCGCATTTTACGGATTTGCTGGCAGGGTAAACACAGTTCCGCACGCCATTGCAGTTCTCGGTTTTAATGCAACAAAAAACGTAGTGCTTACAACTGGTGTTTTATCTGCCTTGAAATTAAAAACACCCATAGACGGATTCAATCTCTCTGCTTTTTGGAAACATTCTGCTGCGGTAGGAGCAATAGCGAGGCTCGTGGCTGAGGAATTCTATTCTCAAAGAAAAGAAGAAGCCTTTATAGCCGGTATTCTGCACGATATTGGCAAACTCATTTTGGCTATTTGCTCCCCAGAAGATTTTGCACGTTGCATAGACCTAGCCACAAGCAAAGGCTGCCTATTTTTAGATGCAGAAAAAGAGGTGCTAGGGATTTGCCACACAGACATATCCGACTGGGTAAACAGGAGATGGAATCTACCCAGAGAAATAGCTGCGGTGATGATAAATCATCATAGGAACATCAACGTATTGGGCGAGCATACCAGAATGATTGCTATTGTTAAGCTGGCAGATGTTTTGGCAAGAGGCTTGCAACTTGGGCATCCCTGTGATTATTCCATGCCTATTTTGGAATCTGATGTTTCTTCTTTGCTGAAAGTGACTCCAAAAAAATTAGATACTATTTTATCGGCCAGTTTTGGGGCGATTCAAAGCTCAATGGATTTTTTAAACGCAACCTAAGGGGATTTTTTGAAGCAAATTGTTATGATGGGTATTGACCCAGGCAGCTATGCAACAGGCTTTGCTTTTTTAAGTTTAACTGGCAACAAGGTTGATGTTTTGGAATATGGAGTTATTCGCCCAAAAAAAGATGCGGAACTTATTTTTAGAATAGGGCATATAATCAAGGAACTTGAAAACCTAATTGCAAAATACAAACCCATTGCTTTTTGCATGGAAAAAGCATTTTTTGCAAAAAATGCAAACAGCGCACTTATTTTGGGGCATATTCGCGGAGCGATTATGGCTCTCGGTTTTAAATACGATTTGGTATTTTCGGAAAAAACTCCACGTGAAATTAAAAGGGCGGTTACAGGAAATGGCGCAGCTAGCAAAGAGCAGGTAGCAAATATGATGAGCAGGTTGCTCAGCGTTCAAACTCAAAATTCTGCACTTGATGCAAGCGATGCTTTGGCTATAGCGTGGACTGGTTTAGGAAGTCCGTGAGCGGGCTGCTAGCAACTGCATTTTCTTCCTGCAAAGGTAAACCGCTTTCGTAAGCCATTCTTCCGCTTTCCACCGCTAGTTTAAAGCATTTTGCCATAACCGCAGGGTTTGGGGCAACTGCAATGGCGGTGTTCACCAAAACGGCATCTGCGCCCATTTCCATAGCGAGGCAAGCATGAGATGGCGCACCTATGCCTGCGTCTATCACAACGGGAACCTTGCTTTGAGCGATTATTATTTTAAGCATCGCCTCTGTTTGCAAACCTCTGTTTGAACCTATTGGCGAACCGAGCGGCATAACAGCCGCACAGCCACAGTCTTCCAGCCTTTTGCACAAAACAGGGTCTGCCTGAATGTATGGCAAAACCACAAAGCCGTCTTTTGCAAGCTCTGCGGCAGCGTTCAATGTTTCAATTGGGTCTGGGAGCAAATATTTTTGGTCGGGATGAATTTCTAATTTCACCCAATTTGTTCCAAGTGCTTCCCTTGCCATTTGTGCAGCAAACACAGCTTCTTTTGCAGTTCGTGCACCAGAAGTATTTGGTAAAATCTGCCCTTTGAAATTTTTTAATGCGCTCAAAATGGAATCTTCTTTTTGATTTTTTCCAATTCGTTTTAAAGCAACAGTAAGCATTTCACTCTGCGATTCTTGCAAAGCAACAACCATTTCTTTAGGCGAGGCAAATTTGCCGCTTCCCAGGAAAAGCCGCGAGCTGAATGTTTTGTTTGAGATATGGAGCATTTTTGGGTAATGTAGAAAAAATGCATTTTTCTATATTTACAAAAGGATTAAGTAAATGTATAAAGCTATGATGAGAAACAAAGAATTGCCAGTTTTTTTTGGCAATGTTGTTAATAAAGGAAAGCGCATTGAGGCAAATTTTGAAAATTATGCCGAACCATTGTTGTTTTATCAACATGAAAATGGGAAATTGTGGCATGGCGATAGTATAGAATGGTTAAAATCGCTTCCTTCTGAAAGCGTAGATATGGTTTTTGCCGACCCTCCTTACAATATAAAAAAAGCTGATTGGGATAATTTCGAAAGCCAGGAAGAATACATAAATTTTTCCATGCAATGGATTAAACAAGCTGCAAGAATTTTGAAACCAGCCGGAACGCTTTTCGTATGTGGATTCTCCGAAATTTTAGCCGATTTAAAACATCCAGCAACAAAATATTTCAAATCGTGTAGATGGATGATTTGGTATTATAAAAATAAAGCAAATCTTGGCAAGGATTGGGGACGTAGCCACGAAAGTATTTTGCACTTTCGTAAAGCAAAAAAATTTACGTTCAATATTGACGATGTTCGCATACCTTACAATGAACATACATTAAAATACCCAAATCATCCGCAAGCAAAAACTAGTCAATATGGGAATGGCAAAAATGAGAATCATATCTGGGAACCTAATCCATTTGGGGCAAAACCCAAAGATGTATTGGAAATACCGCAAGACATTATTGAAGTACCTACTACTTGCAATGGAATGCATGAAAAAACACCGCATCCTACGCAAAAACCGGAAGAATTATTACGTAAATTAATTTTAGCCTCTTCAAATGTAGGAGATACTATTATTGACCCTTTCTGCGGTTCTGGAACAACAGCAGTTTGTGCAGAACAATTGCAACGTAAATGGATGGCTTGTGATTTATCTATCGAATATTTGAATTGGGCAGCAGATCGCATAGAATTAGTAGAAGAATGGAGTATAGAAAAATGGATTAAATATGATTTAGAAAACCAAAAAAGAAGGAATTCAATACGATGAATCTAAAACAAATTGTAAATCAAGTTAAAAACAAAAGCAGTTTTGTTGATTTAAAAGCATTTATAGGATTTTGTAGCGAATATTTGAATTATATCAACGAAAACTTACAAGCTATCATAGTTTCACAAAATGAAAATCATTACCATTTTTTTCAATACAAAAAAGAAGGTGATTTTCAAATTACACGCCCCATAAATTCAAACTTGATGTATGATGCAAAAGAATTTTCAAAAGCATCTAAAGAATTTCTGAAAATATTGCAAAATATAAAAACGATTGATAGGAAAGACAATTCTATTCGTAATATTTTAAACAATGCAACCTATACTATCCAGCAATCTATCGGATCTGCTTTGGATGGTTTGCCTGCCGGACAATCAAATACTGCCCGGAAACTAAACGGGGATTTATTTGAACATTTTATACGTTTGATAATTCAAGAAATAGGTATTAATTGTAAATCCGGTGTTATTCAAGTTCCGGTTATAGTTGATGGAAATCCAGAGTTTAATATGAGTTATCAACACGATCTAATAATTGAGAATAATGAAGATGTAAAAGTAATTGGTTCTATTAAAACTTCAAGCAAAGACCGTTTAGATAAAATATTCATTGATAAATTTCTCTACAATAAACTTACAGAAAAATCAATACCGCATATTGCAATTTTTCTCAATGATGTTCAGAGAAAAAACACAAAAAACGAAAATGAATACGGTATAAACTCAACATTTTTACCAGGACATTTCAAAGGATATACAATTAAACTTAATCCACTTGATGGCGTTTATTATTGTGACATTCGTCCTAATATGCAAACAGAAAATATATTGAAAGAATACATAAAGACATTTGATAATTTGTTGATTGAAGATATTTGGAAACTGATTTAAAAACAATTATGAAATTCGTATTTTCTATCTTAGGTTTATGCACGATATTCTAGTTATAGGCGCAGGCATTGCGGGCTTAACTGTTGCTCTGAAGGCGGCGGAAAGTGGCAAGAGCGTTTTGCTTTTAACTAAGGGTGCTAGTCCAGACGGTTCAACAAACTATGCGCAAGGAGGCATTGCATCTGTAACATCGCCAGAAGATTCTTTTGAGAGCCATATTGCAGATACTTTGGAAGCTGGAGATGGATTGTGCAAAAAAAGACAGGTGGAAATTTTAACAAAAAATGCACCAAAAGCCATAGAGCAGTTGCTCAAATGGGGAGTTAATTTCACAACAACAAAAAATGATGAAAAGGCTTTTGATTTGCATTTGGAAGGCGGGCACAGTTTTAGGCGAATTTTGCATACCGCAGACTTAACTGGCAAAGAAATAATGAGAGCCTTGCTCGCAGAGTTAGAATTAGAACATCGCTCGCAAGGAATAGATTTTATTGAACACAGCACGGTTTTGGATTTGCTCACGCAAAAACATAAAAACACAACTCGCTGCATAGGAGCCATTGTAGCAGAAAAAAATGCGAAAAAAACAAAAATCGTGTATGCTAAAACCGTTGTGCTCGCAACTGGAGGCGCAGGGCAGCTTTGGTTACACTCAACCAATCCGCCAGATGCTTGCGGAGAAGGAATTTCCATAGCTTATCGTGCAGGTGCAGCTCTTCAAGATTTAGAATTTATGCAGTTCCACCCCACAAGCCTTTATGCACCGCAACTCAAAAAAACATTTTTAATATCCGAGGCACTTCGTGGTTTTGGCGGAATACTAAAAAACCACAAGGGCGAGGAATTCATGAACAATGTTCACCCACTTCGCTCGCTTGCGCCTCGTGATATTGTGGCTAGAGCAATTCTCAGCGAAATGCAGCGCACGGGCAAAAACTATATGTACTTGGATGTTACCCACCGCAAGGCAAAAGACATAAAAACTCATTTTCCAAACATCTACGCAAAATGCCTTGAGTGCAAAATAGACATCGCAAAAGACTGGATACCCATTGTTCCGGCAGCGCATTATATGTGCGGGGGCGTTCTTGTGGATTCTTTTAGCAGAACAACCATAGAGGGTCTTTACGCCTGTGGCGAAATCGCAGCGACAGGCGTTCACGGGGCAAACCGCTTGGCTTCAAATTCTCTGCTTGAAAGTGTGGTTTTTGCTTTGAGGGCTTGTGAAGATATAAATAAAAAGGTGGCTCGTGAGGAGCGGCTAGTGGCTAGCAGAAAGCAAATCAAGCTGAATAATTTTAATTGTCAGAAATTAAAGAAGCAGGTTCAGACTATTATGTGGGAATATTGCGGGATTGTGCGTTCTATCAAGTGTTTGAAAACTGGGCTAAAAAAATTGAAAGAACTTGAAAATTCCTCTTTTGTCTCTTTTGAATTTCGCAATTTTGTGCAAAGCGCAAGGCTTATTGTGGAAAGCACCTTAAAACGAAAGGAATCTAGGGGTTTGCAATGCCTAACGGACTATCCGCAGAAAAATTCAAAATATTTGAAGCATTTTACTTTGGTAAAAAATATTTAATTATATATTTAACTATATTTACTATTAATGAACTTCATATTTCTAACGTTTTTCACATTCTGTTTTTCCATAGCAATAGCTCAGGGAAGGGTTTTAAATATAGATGATAATGATAGTGAGCTAGAGTTGTTGCCTCCGGCTGCGTTTAAAAATGAGGTTTTGCGCAGGGAACTTGCATTGAAAGGGAGTGAAAACGCAAGAGATGCTTTTTCAAAAGATCTTTTGAACGCTGCGGTGTTTTATTACGAAAAAAAATGGGACAGTGCTTACGCTGCTTATATGCCCATTTTGGAAAAGGCACCCGACCTTTTATATGGACCGCTTGTGATGAGAATTGCCAAATGCGAACTAGAAAGAGGCAACATTCAAGAGAGCAGAAAAATTTTGACTGATATCAAGAGCATAAAGAACAACAAGTATTCGTGGGAACAAGTGGACCAGATATTGATGGAAGGCATTTTTCTGGATACGGCAATTACGCAAAGCGCAAAAAAAGATTCACTGCTGAAGAGGCTCAAATCCAAGCCGAGCGCAAGTTATGAGCGTATTTTAAGACAGAGACTAGCAAAAATGCAAGAACAAGAAAAAGATATAAAAGGAGCTACAGAATCTTATTTTATGCTTTTGAAAGGTGGCCATCCATATCAAGATTCTGCTTTTTGGGCTTTGCAAAGGCTTGCGCCGAACTCCGAGGATTACGACTATACAGCAATTTTATGCAAAAAAGGACATAACGAAAAATGCGTTGAAAAAGCAAGCGCCATTTTGTCTAAAAACCCAAAATTAGATTCCGCAAAAAAAATCAACCTTATGGTATCGCGGGCAGAAGCCCTAAAACATTTGGGCAAAACAGATTTAGCAATAGCACAGTACAAAAAACTATTAGATAGTATAGATTACAATTCCTCGTGGATGCAAAGCCTGATGAGAATAGTGAGAAATGCAGGACATAAAGCAGAGTCCAAAAAATTGGATTCAATTTTTCAAGCGAAATTTCCATTCAGTGCAGAAAATGCAAACAATCTATGGGTAAAGGCATTGGAATACGAGCAGGCAAAAGACTACACAAAAGCAATAGAAACTTATAAGCGATTATACGATTCAAAATTTGGAAAGCATAGAGCAAGGCAGTGGGCTAAATTCAGAGTTGGGTTCATAAATTTTAAAGAGGGAAAATATGCAGAGGCTGCAAATATATTTGCAGGAGCCGCGAGTGAAAATTTGGGCATAATGCCTAGGAGTGCTTCTCTTTATTTTTATGCTGAATGTCAAAAAATGCTTGGATACAGAGAGAACTCGGCAATTGCCTATTCTGCTGTTATAGCAGATTTTCCTCTTGGATATTATTCGTGGAGATCAAAACATAATTTGAGTGAATTTGAACTTTTAGAAAAAATTTCCAAAATTGGGGTTGATGTGTCGGACTCCGCTACCATAGCTTGGGTGAGAGCCTTGCAAAAGAAAGAGACAGGCGAAAAAGATTCCGTTGTCAGCTCGGAGCGTTTGGAACAAATTGGCATTTTGCTCAGAAGCGGTTTTGAAAAAGAAGCCTACTCGCTTTACGACGAATCTTTAAAACTTCATAAGAACAGACCAGAATTTTATTACAGATATGGTCTTATGTTTATGCAGAATGGCGAATATGCCTTGGCTTACAGAATGGCACGCAATTTTCTTGATATAGTCCCAAAAGAAAAAATGGTTGGAGTTCCAACTCAAATTCTCAAATTTCTTTACCCACTCCCACACGAGAGAAAAGTGAAAAAGCACGCAAGGATAGATCACTTCCTTGTTTACTCCGTTATGCGACAAGAGAGTATGTTCGATGCTCAAATCACATCTCCTGTTGGCGCCAGAGGACTTTTGCAAATTATGCCTGCAACAGGAGATTTTTTGTCTAAGTCAGAAAAGATTGATAAGTTTGACAAAGATTTGCTGTATAATGCATATATGAATATTCGTTTGGGAGTTAGATATTTAAACGATTTGTACGATGAGTACAAAGGAGATTACATAGGTATTTTAGGAAACTATAACGCAGGGCCAGCTCCTGCCGTTCGTTGGATTACAAATCACGGCTCTTTGCCTTGGGATATAAGGGTAGAAGAAGTGAGTTATTGGGAAACAAGGGATTATGTAAAGCGAGTTCTGGGAAATTATTGGACCTATAGGGAAATTTATAATTAGGCTATGTTTTTTTTATTAACACTTAGTTCTGCGGTGGGGTTGGCTTTTGGGAATATTCTTGAAAGCAAGGGTTTGCGTGCTGCAAATTCCGTTAAGTCTTTGGCTAAAAATAAATTTTGGCTTGGAGGGTTGCTTTTGAGCATTGTAGCCACTCTGCTTTATTACGCGGCAATGGATAAATACAATATAAGTTTGGTTCAACCTTTTATGGCTTTGAACCCTGCACTAACGGCAATTTTGGGATGGAAAATTTTAGGCGAAAAAATAAGCAAAAAAATTGCCATTGCAATAGCTCTGATTTTTTGTGGGATTTTAATAGACGGAACTTTGGCGGGAGAAGTTTCTGGCGGATTGTATTCTGAAAAAACGCTTTGGATTTATGCCGGAGCAACACTCACTTTGCTCTCTGTTGCTTGTTTTGTTTTTCGCAAAGCAGAAATAGTGGATTCCCTATGTGCAGGTACGGGTTTTGGGCTTTCTGCGGTTTTTTACAAAAGCATTTCTTTAGATGGT
Source organism: Candidatus Fibrimonadaceae bacterium (assembly GCA_031281345.1). Lineage (GTDB taxonomy): Bacteria > Fibrobacterota > Fibrobacteria > Fibrobacterales > Fibrobacteraceae > Fibrimonas. The sequence continues at coordinate 3,386 of JAITFN010000077.1, read as the reverse complement.
TTGTTTCCACCGCCCATTGATTTACGTATTTTTGTTTTTGTTGTTCTTTACATAGCGGCATTTTTTTGTTCGCAGGCAGGGCTTCGCAGAGGCAGGGCTTTATTTGTCATTCCGCTTTCTGCTGCTATTGGCTTGGTTGTGCCTGTTCTTGGCGGGCTTGTGGTTTTTGGAGAGCCATTTCCGTCTCAAAAAATAATTATAATGGTTTTGGTTTTGGTGGGTTCGGTTTTGTTCGTTAGGGATTAGTTTTTCTAAATTACCATTATGAGCAATATTTCCGCGTTTTTGATTTTTGGGGCACCCGGTTCTGGCAAAGGAACAGTGGGGGCAAAATTGGCTAACGTCACAATGGGCATAAAGCATCTCTCAACTGGCGATATATTCAGAGGGCTTTCTCCTGCCAGCGAGAACGGCAAATTATTCGCAAGCTATGCCAATGCAGGCAAACTTGTTCCAGACGAGGTTACAATTCAAATTTTTTCTCGCTATGTTGGCGGCTTAATAGACACAAATAAATTTGACCCCGCAAAACAAGCATTTCTTTTAGACGGCATTCCGCGTACAGTGGAGCAGGCAAAACTCATAAAAAACACGGTTAACGTAAAGCATATTTTTGTTTTGGAAATTTCGGATCATTCTGTTATAATAGAGCGTTTGCTAAAAAGAGCCGCGATTGAAGGCCGCAAAGACGATATACACGAATCTGTTGTTCGTGCCCGCATAGACGAATACGAAACCAAAACTGCCGCCGTTCTAAGCCTCTACGACTCTTCTATAATAACAAAAATTAACGGGGCACAGACCCCAGATGAAGTGTTTAGAGACGTATTGGATGCATATATAAAATTTAACACAAAAAGCTAGAAATTTCTTTTACATCCATCCCTTTTCTGCGTGCATAATCTGCAAGTTGGTCTTCGCCTATTTTGCCGAGCTTAAAGTAGCAGCTCCCAGGATTTGCGGCAAAATATCCACATTCAGAGGCAGTGGGATTCATAACATAACTTTCTGTTAGAGAAACTCCTATGTTTTTTTCTGGAGAGAGCAATTTCCAAATCGTGGCTTTTTCCGTGTGGTCTGGACTTGCAGGGTATCCGGGGGCAGCTCTAATTCCAACACCACCTAAAAGGTCTCTGTGGAGTTTTTCGGTTAGTGCCTCTGCAAGACGGTCTGCCAAAAGTCCAAGCATTATGGCAGAATAATCGTCATTGTTTTTTATGAACTTTTGCTCCGCTTCTTTTGCGCCGAGGCCTGCGGTGGTGGCAAAAAGCCCGATAAAATCCTTTTCCCTTGGGTTGAAAAAATCTGCTATACTAAGGTAAATCCCATTTTCGTTTGATTTTTGCTGCCTCAAAAAATGGAGTTTAGCTATCTCTTTGGAATCATTGTCTAAAACCGATAGAGAATCCCCCACTCTTTGAACTTCAAAAAAACCCACAACGGCCGCAGCTCTCAGCAATTTTTTGTCTATAATCTCTTTCAATAATTCACGTGAATCTTGTTCTAGATTTTTATGTGTTTCGGTATATTGAGAGGGTCTTAAATCCCAAGCGCAAAAATACATCTTCCAGTCAATCAGAGGAATTATGGAATTCAAGTCAGTATCGTTGAAAATTTTTAGCCCTAAAAAAGGCGGCATAATTCCTATTCCATATCTCTTTCTTTTTTCTGGAAATTATTTAGCATAGTCCACGAAAACTTCAAGCCACCAAATACTTTATCTGAGTTTACATCTTTATAGTTTATGTTATCCCAGTCGTGCCGCTCAACCTTGTAACCACCGTACAGGCCTGCCGAAAATTGCGAGAATTGCAAGCGAATCTCTAATTCCATATTAAGGACTGGTCCAAGGGAACTCATAGCCTCTTCTGTTGGACCCATACGGATATTCAAGAGTCCAAAGCCTGGACCAATTGAGGGAATTATATTAAACGTGGCATTTTGCGCTCGCAACTTATAGCCCCACATCCAAGTGATTCCATAAGTGAACCATTCGGTATTGCCTCTTGTTGGGGTTATAGGCATAAAATCAACATCCATCCAAGTGCGCAATTGATTGTATTCGCCGCCTATTTCTACATGGCCGCAATAATATTCCTTCAAATAGCTTTTTCCAGTAACCTTATTTATAAGTTTAACGCCATTTTCTGTCCACTGGCTACGTAAATCACCTTTGAAGCCTAAAAAACCGCGCACTAAGTCGCGATCGTAAATAGCATCGGCAAACGCAGCCTGCACCAAAAAGGCAAGCAACACCATCGGCAAAATTTTAGAAAAAATGCGCATATAGGGGTAATATAGTAAAAAAAACGTCAATTTATCAAAACCACCACCCCTTGAAACGCCTTCAATTCAATTTTACTCCCATCAATAATGGTTTTCCCGGAATGTGTACTGAAAACCACCTTTGCCCTCTCCAAATTCCCCGCTAGATGAACTTCTCTCTTGGTAAAACTAAAATTCAAAAATACTCGCAAACTCTCGCCTTCCCACCAACGCTCATAAGCCAATATATTCCTATCCCCTTTAAGTATAAAGTCAATATTGCCAAGTTGCAAAGCTTTGTGTTTTTTTCTGAGTTCAATAAGCTGCTTATGCACCGAAAAAACGGAATCGCTTTTGCCCCTTTGGTTTTCAACATTTATTTTATTGTAATTGGGATGCACAGGGAGCCAGGGTTCTGCACTGCTAAATCCAGAATTGGTGCTATTGTCCCAGTGCATTGGAGTGCGAAAACCATCGCGCCCTTTGAAGAAAGGATGAAAGAGTTTTCCATACAAATCTCGGATATGCTCTTTTTTTATATCTGCATTTTCCATTCCTATTTCATCGCCGTAATAAATAAAGGGTGTGCCTTTAAGCGTCATTAAAAGCAAGGCTCGCAATTTTACCTTGTGATATTTGAAAAGGGTAAGGCCAAAACCAAAACGCTTGGTGCTGCGACCCACATCGTGGTTGGAAAAAAAGAAACAGGGCCAGCCTTTTTCTGGCAGTTTGCGATAAACATTCCTAATGGTTTTGTAGTAGGAAGAGGCTTTCCACCTTGTAAAAACAAAGGAAAAATCAAAAGCCAAATGCAACATATCGGTGCCAGAGCCTAAGAAACTGGAAGCGAGTTTTGTATCGCCTGGCGGGTTTGCGTATATTTCGCCCACGCTTGCTTTGTCGGGGTATTTGTTGAGCAGCAACCTGAATTCTTTTAGCATTTCATATACGCTGCCACGATTGCGGTTAAACACTTTGCTATTTAATATAAAATTAGTTATGGGGTTGTTGCGTAATTTTTTGTCTTTGTAAAGCATATTGATAACATCAAGCCTAAAACCATCAACGCCTTGTTCAAGCCAAAACTCAACAACCTCAAACATAGCTTTTTTCACTTCGGG
>JAITFN010000062.1 GCA_031281345.1 Candidatus Fibrimonadaceae bacterium | reverse complement strand
CTTGCGCACCGCTTAAAGCAAGAGGGAAAATCCGTTTTGCTCGCCGCAGGCGATACATTCAGAGCTGCCGCCATTGAACAGCTGGAAACCTGGGCACAGCGTTCCGGCGCAGACTTTGTGCGGCACCAAGAAAACTCCGACCCAAGCGCAGTTGCCTACGATGCCTGCAAAGCCGCCATAGCAAGGGAGAGCGATATTGTATTTATAGATACCGCTGGAAGGTTGCACAACAAAGAGCATTTAATGGAGGAACTGCACAAAACGGTACGAGTTGTGAAAAAAATAAATGAAAACTTTCCGCACGATATTTGGCTCGTTATAGACGGAAATTCTGGACAAAATGTTATTAAGCAAGTTCAAACTTTTCACCAAAATTTTAAGCTCACCGGTTTGATAGTGACAAAATTAGACGGCACCGCAAAAGGTGGTTCTGTGCTTTCCATAGCGAGTGAACTGAAAATCCCGATTATTTGGATTGGAGTTGGAGAAAAAATTGAGCAGCTTGTTCCCTTTGACAAAGCAGAATATATAAACGGCTTGTTTGAAGATGCACAGACGGAGGGATAAAAATGAAAACCATTGTTGTTAAAATAGGTGGCTCGCTTGCTATAGACGATAGCAAATTGCTTGATTTTGTCCGTGCTTCGGCAGAGATGTCTAAAAGTTGCAAATTGATTATTGTTCACGGTGGCGGCAAAGATATAAATGCAAACCTCGCCTTGCTAAACGAAGAACCAAAATTTTTAAACGGGCTAAGGGTCACAACTCCGGCAATAATGGATATGGTGGAGATGACTTTGAGCGGCAAGGTTGGAAAAAAACTTGTTAGAATGTTGCTAACAGAGGGTGCAAACGCAGTTGGAATTTCCGGCGTGGATGCAAAACTCCTTGAAGCGAAAAAATTGGAAGGCAAAGGGGATTTAGGAGCGGTTGGCGATATTTTCAGGGTAAACACAAAAATTTTGGAAGTTCTTTTGGAAGCAGGCATAACTCCCGTTGTTTCTCCTGTGTCTTATGGAGAGGGAATTTCTTACAATGTGAATGCAGATACAGCAGCTTCTGAAATTGCGGTTGCTTTGAAAGCGGATTGTTTTATTTTAATAAGCGATATAAGCGGAGTTTTAGACGGAGACAAGAAAATAATTCCGCATTTGAATAAAGAGCTTGCAAATGAACTGATTAAAAGCGAGGTTATATCCGGTGGTATGATACCAAAAGTTCAGGGTGCTTTGGAATCCATAGAAAGGGGACTAAAATCCATTCACATTGTGGGGTGGGAAGGAGCGGATGCGTTCAAAAAGCAAATTGAGGGTAGTGCCAACAGCGGAACAATTTTAGTTTAACGCGGAATTCCCAGCGAATCTTGCAAACGAGCAATGGAATCTGCTTTTTTTTGCAGTGCGGCTTCGGTTTCTTTGGCTTTTTCTATTAAGGCTCCATATGAATCAACAGCTTTTTCCACAACGGCTTTCTCGCTGTTAGCTTCTTTTTCTTCGCAAGAGAGCATAGCGAAGAAGGCAAGCACAATAAAAACTCTGAACATAGTGTCAATATAGTAAAATTATTTTCTACATTACCCTTATGCCAGTAAATTTTCCCACAAAAAAAGATAACCTTGTTATAGAGGTTGTTTCTCCTATAATTGAACACGGTAAATATGCTGTGCATAGAGTACCGGGCGAATATGTGAACGTTCAAGCAGATATTTTTAGGCACAGCCACGAAAAATACGATGCTGCAATAGAATACAAACATTCCTCGCAAAAAAAATGGGAACGTGCTCCAATGAAATTGATGGAGAACGATTTGTGGGAAGGTGCTTTTCAGGTTCAAAAACTTGGGTACTATCAATATAAAATTATAGCTTGGACAGTTTCTCCAAAAGATATTCCCACAGAGAGCTCTGTATTTGAAGTAAGGGTGGACTCACTTTGCGCAAGGCAAGGCACTTGGTACGAGATGTGGCCCAAAAGCCAGGGCAAAAGCCCAACTAGATCTGCTTCTTGGGCAGACTGCGTAAGCCGTTTGGACTATATAAGCTCTTTGGGTTTTGATACAGTTTATTTGGTACCTTTTCACCCAGTTGGCGAAACAAACCGCAAAGGCGCAAACAATGCCCTTAAAGCAAAACCAGGCGAACCTGGTTGCCCTTATGCTGTTGGCAATTCACGCGGCGGGCATTTTACGGTTGATCCAGAACTCGGCACAATGGAAGATTTTGAAAATTTTGTCTCTGCCTGCAAACAACGCGGCTTAAAGCTCGCTATAGACATAGCCTTGAATTGCAGCCCAGACCATCCTTATGTAAAACAGCATCCCGAATGGTTTTTTCACGAAGCAGACGGCTCAATTAAATTCGCAGAAAATCCGCCAAAAAAATACGAAGATATTTATCCCTTTGACTACTACAACGAAAATTATCAGGAATTGTGGAAAGAGATAAAAAAGATAATCCTCTTTTGGGCAGACAAAGGCTTTGATATTTTTCGCATAGACAACCCTCACACAAAACCTTTTCCGTTTTGGGAATGGCTAATTGGTTCAATAAAAGAAGAACGCCCTGAACTCGTGTTTTTAGCAGAAGCCTTTACGCGTCCCAAGATAATGAAACGCCTTGCCAAAGTTGGCTTTGAAATGAGCTACACGTATTTTGCTTGGCGCGAGCAAAAATGGGAACTTGAGGAGTATTTCAGGGAATTGACAACAAAGCCCGTTTGCGAATATATGCGCGGAATTTTATTCCCCACAACTCCGGATATTTTCTTGGAATGTTTTAACGGGCAAGGACCTACAATTTTCAAGCTCCGATATTTTTTGGCTGCAACACTTTCTAGCCTAACCGGAATGTATAACGGCTATGAACTTTGCGAAAACGAAAAGAATCCGGCAAAAGAGGAACTTTTAAACAGCGAAAAATATCAGTACAAAGTTCACAACTGGAGCAGCCCAATAAATATAAAAGATTTTTTGCGCAAAGTGAATTTTGCTCGCAAGCAGCAGAGCGCACTTATGGAATACGATAATTTGCGCTTTCATTCTGCGGATAATTCAAACATTATGGTTTACAGCAAACGCGACTGGAAAAACGGAAACACCGTGCTTTGCATTGCTAATTTAGATGTGAAAAAAACTCAAGACTCTTTTGTATATTTGAATTTGGCAGAGCTTGGGTTATCTGAGGGGCAAGGCTACACCATTAGAGACTTGCTCTCTGGTCAAAGCTATTTATGGCGCGGTTCAAAAAACTATGTGGAAATAAATCCAGAAAAGGAACCCTGCCATTTGTTTGTTGTGGAAAACGGCATAGATTAAGGGGGAGCTTTATATGCTAGGAAAAAGAAAAAGACGGAAAACAAGCACGCAAGTGGTGCACGAATTCACAAAAAACATAACCACAACGGCAAACCGTGTGTACAATCACAACGCGTCACTAAAAGTTATCTACACTATTTGCATAGTTATTTTTTCTTTTTCAATATGTTTTGGTTTTTACGGACTTGCTTCTAGAATGAACGATATTTCAAAGAGAGAACATAACATAAATAAACTTAAAAACGAATTGATAGAGTTAAAAAATGAAATTGAAAAAAAGCAAGATTTAAAAATTAAACTCGTAAATGACCCTTTGGTAATAGAAAGTGTTGCCCGCTCTTATGGAATGAGCAAAAAAGGCGAAAAGTCTTTTTATTTTTTGGATTAGCCTTTCAGCACATCTATCATATCATAAAATTTGTTCTGCCCAGCTTCTATTTTTTTTGCTAAAAATTCCACAGCATCTGCGGTGCCTTCTGCGTATATTTCCCTGCCGCAAACATTATGGCGAAATTCAAAATGTACGGATTTATCTTTGCTATCTAAAGAATATGTGTGAAAGGCGTGGCCGCCCAAATGCTCGGGGGGAACAGCCATTTTGGAAATTTGGGCATTCTCTTCGCGTACCATTTCTATTATGGGTTCCACTCCATTTGCTCCCATTTCCAAAAAACTACTCACCAAAGCCTTTGCGGTTCCGCTCGTGTCGGCTTTGGTTTTTTGGTGGCTTTCAACAACTTTTAAATCATAGCCGCCAAACACTTTCGGAAAGTTTTTCGCAGTCCATTCTAGCATTGCTTGGAGCGCAACTATTTGCTTTGCCATATTGGGAGCTATTACGCAAGGGTGGATTGCATTTTTCACCAAGTCAATTAAAGCCTCTCTATCTCCGCCTGTGGTTCCCATAACAAAGGGAATTTTGTGCTTAACATAAAACTCGGCATTGCCATTCACCGCGCTTGGGTGCGTGTAATCAACAGCTATTAAGTTTGGGTGTTCCTTTAAAATTTGCCCTATTTTATTTTCCCTTTCTTCCACGCCTAACAAAGCATAGCCGTTGAATTCCGCAAGGGTTTCGCCTGTGAGCGAAAATGGAATTACATTTAATTCTCTTTTGCTGCAAACTTCGGCAACTATCTGTGCCATTTTGCCCGGCATACCGTTTACCATAACAGAAATTTTCATGGTACCAACCATCCCACAACCGCGTTGTTTCTTGAAAAATAAGTTGAAGCAGCATTTTGCACAGCTCCACGGCTAACCTTTTCCAAAGATGCAGCCCAGCTCAAATATAAATTGTAAGAACCATACATTTCAAACCAAGCGAGGTTTGTTGCAACCCCTGCCATATCTGTTAGGCTGCGAACTTGGCCTGCGTAGGCGTTGTTTATCACCTTTTTAAACTCTCTTTCGTTTACCAATTCTTTTTTTAGCTTTTCAAGTTCTTCCCAAACAATGGCTTCTGCTTTTTCTGCGCTGGCACCTGGTTTTAGAGAAACAGACACAGCAAAGGTGGATATGTATTTATTGGGGCTATTGCTTGCGCTTGCGCTTGTGGCGAGCTTTTCTTCTTCCACAAGTCTTTTGTAGAGCCTGCCGCTGCGCCCGTTCAAAACGCCCTCTGCAATATCCAAAGCGTAAACCGCAGAATCGCCAACACCGGGTGTTTTGAAAATTATGTCTATGCCTGGGGTTGCATCGCTACGGCGAACTATAAGCCGTTTTTCTCCGGCTTGGGCAGGTTCTTTCAAATGAATTTCGGGGAAAGGCTCACCAGCAGGGATGTTTCCAAAATATGTGTGGATTTTTGGCAAAAGTGTGTCTGCGGAAAAATCGCCTGCAAAAACCAGAATGGCGTTGCGCGGCTTGTAATACTTTTTGTAATGCTCCTCTGCCTGCTCTTGGCTTAGGTTTGCAATGGAAGACGGCCAGCCTATGGTTGGGATTCGGTATGGGTGGGCTTCGTAAATCATCGTTCTCAGGGTTTCGCGGTAGCGGCCCTTTGGAGGGTCGTCGTAGCGCATACGGCGTTCTTCCATAACAACATCGCGCTCGGAATAAAATTCGCGCATAACGGCGTTTTGCATTCTGTCTGCTTCTAGCCATAAAAACAATTCCACTTTATTGCGTGGCAAATTCACAAAATATGCGGTCATTAAGTCGGTGGTAAAAGCGTTTAAGTCTGTGCCTCCGGCTTCTTGGTAGGCGTTCCATAGCTCATCGGATTTGAGTTTTTGGGTGCCTTTGAAAAGCTGGTGCTCTAGCAAGTGGGCAAGCCCTGAATTTGAGGGATTTTCGTGCACAGAGCCGGTTACGTAAAAGAGCCTGCAAGCGACTGTGGGGGCTTGTTTGTTCTCGTATAATAGCACGGTTAGGCCGTTTTGCAGAACTTCTTTGCGAACTTTTATGTCTTGGGAAAAGGCAAAGGAAAATATTAAGAGAATTGCGAGTAAAAAGGGCATTGGGGTAAAGTAGAAATTTCGCCGTGGCGTTCTATATTTTTCTATATTCCTTTTAACTTCATTTATTAGGAGACTAATATGGCAGCAAAAGGTACCGCCTCCAAAAAGCATCAAGCAGATGAAGAACCTGCTAGTGATGTTGTGGATTTGGCAAGCTCAAAAAAAGCGTTCGTAGAATCTTTCAATATGCACTTGCACCATACGCTCGCTCGCGACCGCTATGAAGCTGCCGATTACGAAAAATTCCAGGCAATAGCCTACGCAGTGCGCGACCGCCTTATAGATCGCTGGATAAGAACTCAGCAAACATATTATATGCAGAATGTAAAGCGCGTTTACTACTTATCACTTGAATTTTTAATGGGGCGTTCGCTTGGCAACGCTGTTTTGAACATAGATGTAGAGAAAGAAGTTGCCGATGCCATTGAAGAACTCGGTATGAATTTAGAGGAAGTTAGAGATATTGAACGTGATGCTGGCCTTGGCAATGGAGGCTTGGGGCGTTTGGCTGCCTGTTTCTTAGACTCAATGGCTTCTTTAGAGCTTCCGGCTATGGGTATGGGGCTTCGCTATGAATTTGGAATGTTCAACCAAAAAATTGAAAACGGCCAGCAAAAGGAATATCCAGACGAATGGCTCCGCTATCCAAACCCTTGGGAATTTGCCCGCACAGCAGGCGTTATGCAGGTTAGGTTCGGAGGCACAGTAGAAACTTTCAACGTAAATGGCGAAATCCGCCACTACTGGCACGCTGCCGAAAGCGTAGAAGCTATGCCCTACGATACCCCAATTCCAGGATATAAAAACAATACGGTGAATACGCTTCGCTTGTGGAGCGCGCAGTCTAACAATTTCAATTTGCAAACGTTCAACGAAGGCAGATATGTTGATGCAACCGCTAAAATGGAAGAATGGGAATCCATAACAAAAGTTCTGTATCCAAACGATTCTTCTGTGAACGGGAAAAAACTTCGCTTAAAACAGCAATACTTTCTCTGTGCGGCTTCGCTTCAAGATATCATTCGCCGCTATGAACGCGGAAGCGATGTCCAAGAAGCTATTGAAAAAATGGCAAAAGTGAACAAAATTTCTTCTTCTGGTTTAACGCTCTTAAATCTTGAGCACGTTGAACGCAGAAAGCTCCTTGCTAACCTTCCAAAGAAGGTTGCAATACAGTTAAACGATACCCACCCTGCAATAGCAATTCCAGAACTTATGCGTTTGTTGGTTGATATTTACAAACTCTCTTGGCAAGATGCTTGGGGCATAACCACCGAGATTTTTGCCTATACAAACCATACCCTTATGCCAGAGGCTTTGGAAAAATGGTCGGTTAATTTATTTGAGGAATTATTGCCTCGCCACTTGCAAATAATTTACGAAATCAATGCAAAATTCCTTGAATCGGTTTGGGCAAAATGGCCAGGCGAAAGTGAGCGCGTTAGCCGTATGTCTATAATCCAAGAAGGCGATGAAAAAATGGTTCGTATGGGTTATCTCTCTGTTATAGGCTCGCACAGCGTTAACGGAGTTGCGGCTCTTCACAGCGAACTTTTAAAAACAAACTTGTTCAAAGATTTTTACGAGTTGTGGCCAGACCGCTTTAACAACAAAACAAATGGCGTAACTCCACGCCGCTGGGTTGCAAAGGCAAATCCGGCTATGTCTCTTGCCATTAGCAAAAAAATAGGAGACTCGTGGATTGGCGATTTGAGCAAGATAAAGAAAATAGAGAGCCATTTAAACGATGTTGCATTCCAAGATAGTTTTGTTCACGCAAAATTAGAGAACAAAAAGAAATTGATAAGCACCATAAAAAACGTTCAAGGAGTGGAGATAATAAACCCAGATTCCATTTTTGACGTTCAGGTGAAACGCATTCACGAATACAAAAGGCAGCTTTTAAACATAATGCACGCAATTTACCTGCTCAAACGCCTTCAAAAAGGGCAAGCTGTTCAGCCTAGAACAATTTTGATAGGCGGAAAGTCTGCACCAGGATATTGGATGGCAAAGCAGATAATTTGGCTGATAAATGTTGTAGCAGACCGAATAAAAGAAGAACCTCGTGCAAAGGGTATTTTGCAGCTTTTGTTCCTTGAAAATTACCGTGTTTCTTATGCCGAAAAAATAATTCCGGCAGCAGACCTCTCGGAGCAAATTTCAACAGCAGGCACAGAAGCGAGCGGCACCGGCAATATGAAGTTTGCCCTTAACGGAGCACTTACCATTGGCACAATGGACGGTGCAAATGTTGAAATGTGCGAGGCTGTTGGGCGCGAAAACATTTACATATTCGGAAAAACTGTTGAGGAAGTTCAGAGATTAGTCTCTCAAGGTTACAACCCAAGGGAATACTATGAATCGTCTAGCGATATTCGCGAGGTTCTGGATTTTATTCGCACGCTTAATTACCCAGAATGTCCGTTTGCGCCAGTGGTTGAGAGTTTGCTATTCAAAGACCAATATTTGCTACTTGCAGATTTCCCCTCTTATGTAGAAACTCAAGACTTGGTTTCTAACGAGTATTCAAACAAAAAAATATGGACACGCAAAGCAATCTTAAATGTTGCACGTATGGGCGAATTCAGTTCCGATCGCACAATAAGGCAATATAACGATGAGATTTGGCACGTACCAAGCGTGAAAATAGGGTAGGGAATGAAGAAGTCCATTTTTTTGATTGCCACTTGTGTTTTGCTAGCACTCGCTTACAGAGTTCAAAAGGGAGATACCCTTTGGGACTTGAGCGAGGAGTTTTTGAAAGACCCATTTTTGTGGCCAGATTTATGGAAAGTAAACCAGCATATTCAAGACCCCCATTGGATTTACCCTGGCGATTCTATTTGCATACCAGGCGATGACCCTTGCCCAGAACTTGTGGGAAAAGGAAGAAATAGAAATTCCAAAGATAAAGATTATGGCGGAAGCTATGGCAGTAATTACAATAGAAGCAAGGGTTTGAAAGGCAATGCGGAAAAATATACTTTTCAAGAGGGTAGAAATGAATACAGAAAGCAAGAAGCTCCCCGCATTTTTAACCCCTATTACCAAAGGTTAATGCCAATACTAGAACCTGTGGGTAGCGGCAGCGGCAAAAGCTGGTACGACGTACTAACCGATGAGGCTAACAAACCCGTTTATCACTCATTGGAACATGAAGTACTCCTTGGGTATGGCAAAAGAGATTATCCAAAATTAAAAGCTGGCGATATTGCAGAAATATGGAGCAACAAAAAAGTTTCCATTCCAAATTCCGCTGGAACATCAAGTGACTATATTGTGCATCGTTTGGCGGCTCTTGCAAAGATAACCGGTGTGGGCAATCAACATTCTAGGGCACTTATAGTGCAGTCTTTTGAGACGCTTTCTTTAGAAACGGCTCACTGCCGCCCACAAATGCCGGTTAAAACCATTTCTGTAGATTCTTACGCTGCCGTTAAGCAGGCCAGAGCAGAACAAATGTCTAGTGTTCTTTTGGTTTTGGATAAAAACATAATGGCTGGTCTTTATTCTTATGTTTTAACAAGCGAAGGCAAAAGAAATAAATATACACCAGGCAGCGCGGTGGCTTTTTGGAGTTTTGACAAAAGAGATTACAGTTTGCCGCCAAAACTTTTGGGCAGGGGTTTGGTGGTATATGCGGATAATAATCGCTCAACTGTTTTGATAAGAGAAATTTACAATGCGAGTGAGCGAATAGATATTGGAACGTCTGTTTCTATAACTCATCAACCTGTGAACTAGCACCTATGAAAAATTCCATATTCTTTCGTTTAATGTCTGCTTTCTTTTTCCTTGGGCTGTGTGCCAGCACAGTGCTTTTTGCCGGAGTGCTTGTGTTTTTAAATTTTCCTGACGCTGGTATATGGTTCGCAGAATTGCTTCGTTAGCGGTTCCGCTCAAATTGCTTTTATTTTTAGCTGGCATTTTGCTTGCAACTATGGCACTCGCATTTATAGGCTATGGGCGCATTAAAAACGAAGAATGGATAGCAGAAAAAAATTACGAAAGCGCAAAAACAAATCTCAAAAATTCCGTTATGGAAACTTTTATCAAAGAAGAAGAAAAATTGGTTGATAAGGTTAAAATATTTGTGAACAACGAAGATTTTTTGCAAGATTCTTTGCCAGCAGGAGTTGTTTCTATATATGTTTTTGAAAACGGCACACTGCATTACCCAAAACTTGGCGATGAAAATTCAGATGAAATTTTTTTGCTAGAAAAAAATGATGCTCTTGCGTTAAAAGAATTTTTGGATTTGCAAAAAAACAAAATGTTTGCAGAAGCAGGGGAATATGCCTTGCAGAAAGTTGATTCTTTTTTGAAGAACCCTACTCTTGAGCGTTTAGACTGGAACGATTATTTTTTAGAAAGAATGTTGAACGATATTCTTTCTAGAGAAAATTTGAGCAAAACGGAACGGGAAAAGTTTTGGGAAAAATTGAACGAAACAAAAAGACTTTTGCAAAATTTAAACACTTATAGAGAGCACGGAGATTTTTTGCTAACCCTTGGGAATTATGCTTCTTATTCAAACGAAGGGTATTTTTTTATTAAAAACAAATCTGAGTTTTTTTTAGTTATTTCTTATTTTGATGTGACAATTAAAAATGCGATAATAGCAAAGATGGATGCAGCTTATTATACCGAGAGAATTAACGGATTGATTAAAGAAACTGCAAAGGAATGGAGTTATATTCCCTATTTTCTCTCTGGCGAATATCCTTTTGGGAAATGGGAAATTTCAATTGACGAGAGCAAGGCTTCTGTTAGAAAGGAGTCTAAAAAATGGATAAATTTTCTCTCTTTGATACTTGTGTTTTCTTTGGTTATTCCGGTTATTGGCGTTGTGGTTGTGTACAGGGGTTTTTCTCAAGAGAGGCGGCTCAGATTTATGAAAGACAATTTTCTCTCCACCATTTCACACGAACTTAAAACACCCTTGACTTCTATAAAAATGTATTCCGAGCTTATGAACAGCGGCCGTGTTAATAAACCAGAGAAAATAGTTTCTCACACAGGTGTTATACTAAAAGAAACTTCTAGGCTTGAAAGCCTTATAGATGCAATTTTGAATTATACCAGAATGGAAAGCGGCAAGCAGGTTTTTCGCTGGGAAACTTTGAATTTATCGGAGTGCGTGAACAAGGTTTGCGATTCTTTAGATGTTATTGCAAAGAGCAAGGGTTTGGAAATAAACAGAGAAGTGGAAAAAGATTTGCAAATAACAGGGGACTATTCTTCTATTTACAGCCTTATTCAAAACTTGGTGGATAATGCCATTAAATACACCGCAGAGGGCTATATATCCGTTAAGCTGCAAGCAATTTCGCAGGGAATTTCCCTTTCAGTTGAAGACACAGGCAAAGGCATTCCGGCAAGCGAGCAAAAGAATATATTTGAAGGTTTTTACAGGGTTGGAGACGAATCCACAAGAGAAACAAAAGGCTCTGGTCTTGGCCTTGCCATTGTGAAACGCACCGCAGATGCCCACAAAGCCTCCATAACACTAAAAAGCTCCCCCGGAAAGGGGAGCACATTTACGGTGGTTTTTAAGAGTTAGAATTTAATTGCTGCGTCCACGCCAATATAGGTGTTGTGTGGGTCGTTGCCGGATTTTTCGCCAAAGTCAAAGCCAAGACTGGTTCCCAAGGCTAGGTTGCCCACATTGGCTGTGTAGCCTATGGCAGGGGATATTCTAAGACCCTTGCCAGTATCAGAGGCTTTTGCTTTGTTGCTATCTTCGCCAAAACCGGAACGTAGGTCTAGTTTAGCCCAAGCTATGTTTTGTCCCATAGTTAAATCCACTTCTGCGCCAACTTTGAAATACATAACATCTGTGTATCCACCTTGGTCTTCTGTGGGTATTATCAGTTCGGCAGTAGTGCCTAGTAGCAAGGCATCTGTTAAAGTCATTGAAAATTGGGCATTTGGGGTAAATATCCAAACAGAGGCTGGAAGCGGCAAGCCAATATCAAGACCTGCGCTTACGCTTGGCATAATTTGATAGCGTGCACCGAGCACGTGGTTTTCACCGCTGTGAAATCTAGACATCACTTCCAAGCTAGACATAGGGCTATAACGGATTTTGAATTCATTTGACCCCCACCCATTTCTTCCCCCTTGCCTGCCTTGGTAATAGGCTATTTTAGCTTCCCCTTTGTCTTCTCCGATTACGGGAAAATAATCCCAAGCGGCGAAAGTGGATGCTACGCAAACAAGAACTGCTACTAGAGCTTTTTTCATAAAACCCTCCCTATGTTAATTTTATGATGTTGTTAATATAGCAAAAAAAAATCCCCCCATTTGTGGTGGGAGGATAAAATTAGGATATAATTTTTAGAACTTCAAGCCGTAAGATATGGTAACGGTTTTAGGAGCGTAGTCTTTGTAAACATCGCCTACAAGACCCATCCAGTAATGTACTTGAGCATACATGGATTCGTTTATGTTGTAAACTGTACCAACGCTGAGGCCCATTTGCATTTTGGCAGCTTCTGGCATATCACCTTTGGTTAAGCCTTGTTGCAAATCAATTCCGAGGTAAGGAGTTGCAGGACCAACAGTGTAATCGCCTTCAACTTGAATGCCTAAAACCATACCGGCGCTTGCATCTTTATTAATCTTATTTATAACAGCTAACATAGCTTCGGAACCAAGAGCAAATTCTTCAGTTATTTTTGTGGAGAACTGAACACCAGCGTTTAAACCTAACTGAGGTTCATCGCCAGCAACTTTTTCACCGCCAGCAGGGATAATTACATCTGCGGCAATGCCAAGACCCATAGGCAACCAGTAACGGATACCGACGATAGGTCTGTCTAAACCACTTATTTCCATATCGTTGCCATCCAAGCTGCTACTTATCACATAACCACCTCTTTGACCATCAAGCATAACAGAGGCTTCCAAGCCTTCAATGATGCTATAACGTGCGCCAACGTTTATACCCATAGTGGATACCTTTTCAGCAGGCATACCATACTGAAAACCTAATTTAGCTTCGCCTTTTCCGGCATCTTGAGCTGGGAACAAGTCCCAAGTGGCAAAACTGGATACAGCACAAAAAAGAGAGGCTGCGAGAACTTTTTTCATAAAAAACTCCTTTGTTTTTGTTTTTATAGAGCAAATATAGAAAATAATTGCATATTTGTCAAGTTTTTATGAAGTTTTTATGAAAAATAAATGAAAAAATTTTCTATTTTTCCCCTAAATGCGTATTTTTGTCTTACTTTTGTCATTTTTTGCCTCTTTTGTGTTTGCGGCACCCAGCTACAACGAGATTTTGAGAAAAATTCAAGCTGGCGACTATGCTGGCGCAAATGCTGGGTTAGAGGGCTTTGTAAAAGAACGCTGGAGGGCCGGCGAACAAGAAAAGGCGGTGGTGCTTTACATAGAGAGCAGCCTACGCCTCGGTAAAACCAGCGATGTGGTGCGATATTCCAACCAGTTTTTGGATTTTTTCCCAAAGAGCCAGTATCGCGCTCGCGTTGAAACCGCCTTGGCAGCTTCAAATGTTTTGGAGAGAGACCCTTATATGGGGGCAGAAACGCTCCGCCGTGTTTTAGCCTACACAAAGAACCCCGCTGCGGTGGCACAAGCTCGCGATTTGCTCTCGCAAATTTTTTCTGCCGATTTACTCTCTGTGAATGAGTTGCAGAGCCTCTTGGACAGGGGCATAAGCGATAAAATATCAAAAGGATTTGCGCAGCTCGCTCTTGGGCAGCGAATGCAAAAAGAAGGTCGCTATAAAGCCGCTAATTATTGGTATAACGAGGCTAAAAAGAACAACCCAGATTTAACCGAAAAATCCGAAAGGCTTAAAAGCGCGTTAGAGGGCAAGGGTGCAGGCTATCCTGTAATTTTGGTTTTGGCACCGCTTTCGGGGAGCCATTCCGAACTTGGAAATTATATGGTGGAAGGTGTTTTGCTCTATGCAGATAGCTTAAAAAACAAAGTGAAAATTCAAATTGCAAACGACAGAGCAGACCCAGCAACCGCACTTACTAGAGTTAAGCAAGCTCTTTACCAAGATTCCATTATAGCGGTTATAGGGCCTTTGCTCTCGGCAAGCGCAGCCACAGTGGCAGCTTGGATGGCAGAAAAATATCCATATATTCCGGTCATCACTCCCACAGCCACAGATGACGGCATTGCAGATATGGGGAAAAATATATTTCAGTTGAACGTAAGTTCGGCTCGCCTTGCCTACACAATAGCAGACTATGCGATGAATTGCCTAAAGATAAGCGAGTTTGCTATAATGGCTCCTTTGGGTGATTATGGTTCTCTAATGGCAGACGAATTTCAACGGGTTGTGGAACGCAAAGGCGGAACAATAATAATGACACAGAATTATGCAGAGGGTTTACCGGATTATCAAAACGAGTTCAAACTTTTGAGAGACCGCAAATTGAAACTGGATACCCGCCGTATGAATATGAGCAAAGGGGCTAGCAATGTCTCTTTGCTGCCCAAAAGAGAAAGCTGGCTAGAAGATTCCACAATGCTCTTTCCCGCAATTTTCATTCCAAGCTCAAACCCCGCAGATGCAGGACTAATGACCGCTCAGGTTGCTTTTAATAAATTGAGAGTTGGGAATTTGCTGGGCACCTCCGGGTGGTATGGCAGAGAGCTTTTGGTTAATGCAAAAAAACAAGCCGAAGGTTCCGTTTTTAGCATAGCTTTTTATTCAGACGGAAATGAGCTAAAGTCTTTTACCGAAAAATTCAAAAGTAAATGGCAAAGAGACCCAGACGAAAATAAAGTTGCAGGCCTGAGCTACGATGCAATACGCATTGTGAACCAAGCTTTGCTGGGCCTTGCTCAAAGCGAAACTATACAACCTTTGCCCGCAGAAATTATGCAAAAAAGGGAATTCAAAGGAGTTTATGGAAAAATAATTTTAGCAGAGAACGGAGCAAACAAAAACACAGGGCTAATATCGGTGGAGCAGGGAAAGCTGGTGGAAAAATTCCCATGGTGCGAGGTTAGTCCCTGACAAAGAGTTAAAAATGTTTTTAGACGAAAAAAAAATCGAGGTTGTCTCTGGAAGGGGTGGGGGAGGTATTTGCAGTTTTCGCAGAGAAAAGCACGTTCCGCTAGGCGGGCCAGACGGCGGCGACGGTGGCGATGGCGGCAGCGTTTATTTGCGTGCGAATGAGCAATATACCACGCTTTTGGATATGGGAAATATATACAGATATGCAGCAGAAGCCGGAGCAACAGGAGAGACTGCAAACAAAACAGGAAAGAGCGGAAAAAGCGTTTATGTGGACGTTCCAATGGGAACAATAGTTCGCGATAGCGAAGGCAGAATTTTAACAGATTTAACAGAGGCGGGCGCAACTTGGATGGCGGCACGTGGTGGGGCAGGGGGTCTTGGAAATTCCAGATTTTCTTCTGCAACAAATAGAGCGCCGAGGCAGCACACCAGCGGCAAACCTGGCGAAAAGCGAATTTTGAATTTAGAGCTTAAATTAATGGCAGATGTTGGTTTGGTAGGTTTTCCAAATGCTGGCAAATCTTCCCTTGTTCGCAAAATTTCCAGCGCAAAACCCAAAGTAGCAGATTATCCTTTCACAACAATAGAACCCATATTAGGCATTGCGAAGATAAAAAACAGAAGTTTTGTTATTGCAGATATTCCAGGTTTAATTGAGGGAGCAAGTGAGGGCAAGGGTTTGGGACATCGCTTTTTGAGGCACATAGAGAGAACCAAAGCTCTGCTTTTTGTTATAGACGGTTTTGAAGAAAACGCTTGGAAATCTTATTGCATGTTAAAAAAGGAATTAGAGGCCTTTCACCCTAAATTGCTGGAGAAAAAATTTGTAGTTGCTCTTAATAAAAGCGATTTGGATATTTCAAAAGCTAAAAAGGAATTTGCTAAACATAAGCAAAAAGTTATAGAAACCTGTGCTTTGAGCGGGGACGGTTGCCCAGCTCTAACTGCTGCTCTCGGCGATATTGTTTTTGTGGGTCAAGCTAAAAAGTGGTAGTTTGTTTAAATTTGCGCGGTATTTTTTTGCACCTTGCATTCCGTGAAAAAGCCCCATTAAATGTTTTGTGAGCAAGTTAATGGGAGTGCCTTTTTTTAACTGCATTTCTGCATAGGGCAAGTATTTTTCAATAGCTTCAAATATATCTTTGCAAATTGCCTCCGTGCCAAAAATCTCCGCATCTGCACTTGCTAAAATCCAAGGAGTATCGTAGGCTGCACGGCCTATCATAATGCTATCTGCTTTTTTACTGAGCAAAATTTCTTTTGCCTCGGTTAAGTTTTTTATTCCACCATTCAATGAAATTTGAAATTCGGGGTGAATTTCTTTTAACTTGAAAACCCATTCGTAATTCAGCGGCGGTATTGTGCGGTTTTCTTTTGGGGAAAGTCCTTTAAGCCACGCTTTGCGTGCGTGTATAATCCAATTTTTGCAACCAGCTTTTGCAACGCTTTCAACAAAATTCAAAAAAAATTCCCAGCTATCATCGTTGTCTATGCCAATTCTTGTTTTGATGCTAACAGGAATTTTCACAGCGTTTTGCATAGCCGCTATGCACTCTGCAACCAAATTGCTCTCTCTCATCAAACAAGCACCAAAAGAGCCGCTTTGCACACGCTCGCTTGGGCAGCCGCAATTCAAATTTATTTCGTCATAGCCAAAATCCTCGCCAATTTTCGCACACTCCGCTAAATCTTGCGGCGAGCTTCCACCTAGCTGCAAAGCAACCGGATGCTCCACCTCATTGTATTCCAAAAACTTCGCCGGATTATTATGCAAAATAGCCCCCGTAGATACCATTTCTGTATAGAGCAGGGTTTGTTTTGTTAAAATGCGCGCAAAATATCTAAAATGCCTATTCGTTGAATCCAGCATTGGGGCTATTGATAGTTTTTGCATAACTCAAAATTCAAGCGCAGAAATAGGGATAATCGTCACGCTGTCCAAACCCATTTTGTTAGCTGCTCCAACTATGCTAACTTTGAATGAATCTGGATTAAAATATTTTGCAGTCATTGCCTTAACCTGTTCTTTGCTAACCGCTTTTACTTTTTCGGGATATTCCCTGTAATGCTCTAAACTGCGGCCGTTGAATTCAGATACAGCAAAGGTATTCGCCGTTGTTTCTGCGTTTTCAAACATAGCGGGTATGGATTCTATAAGGGATTTTTTTGCGAAATTAAGTTCTTCATCGGTTGGTCCTTCCTTGCCGAGTTTCAACACCTCTTCCCTTATCAACTGCAAAGCGGTTTTGGCAGATTCCACCTTTGTTTGCAAACTTATTCCAGAGAGAGCAACATCTTCGTAATCGGATTTGGCAAAGCTGTAAATGGAATATGCTAGCCCGTTTTGGGTTCTGACTGTGTTTGTAAGTCTAGAAGAAAATGAGCTGCCGCCCAGTATGTAGCTGGCAATGGCTGTTTGGTAATAGTCGGGGTGCGGGCGTTTAACAAAGGGCATCACCATAGTTATATTCGCTTGGCTAATATCTTTTTCGCTGATAAAAATTCCAGTGTGCTTGTTGTATTCAACCTCAGAAAAATGCCGTGCACCTTTTTTCGGTTTTTTCCAGTTCGCAAATAATTTTGTCAATGTGTTTTTCAGGGAATCTGTGTTAAAATCTCCGGCTGCTGCTATGATTACTCTTTGTGGCACAAAAAATTCGTCTTTCAATGCTAGCAAATCTTTTCTTTTGACTTTTGCTATTGCCGCGCTATCTGCTCTCCATAATCTGGGATTGTCTTTATACGCAACACGTGCAGAAAGAGCACCCAACTGCGAACCTGGCGAGTCGTAGCGGTGCAAGTAGCTTTGAATGGCTGCGCTTTTTTGCAATTCAAGCCGAGCAGAATCCAAACGGGGCTGGTTGAACATAGCAAAGAGCAAGGGCAAAATTTTGTCAAAATCACGCGAGATGCAATTCAAATGAATTACGCTTTGAGTAGAACCCAGGCTTCCGCTTATTTTTGCGGATAAAAATTCCAAAGAATCGTCAACCTGTGCAGGGCTTAGGGTTTCTGTTCCGCCTTTTGAATATAGAGAGGAAAGCATTTGCAAAGCGGCTACTTCTTCTCTGTTTTTTGGAATTACGTTTTCTTTAAAGTAAAAGGTTAAATCCACTAGCGGAAGGCTGGTGTCTCGCACTGCATAAAGTGTTATGCTGTCGGTTATATTTATGCGGTAATCGCCAGGATATGGCGCAACGTAGTGAAATTCTGGGAAAACTATGTCTTTGTAGTTTTCGGGAATGGAGGCAGCTGCGCTTTGCAGCGAGCCATTAGCTTCTGCATCTTTTTTTGGCACTGCACAGCTTGCCAATATAATGAAAATCATCAAAAAAATTTTAAACATAAATCCTCCTACACCACTCCAAGCACAATGAGCTGAACGTTCTCAACACCTTGATAAACATTGGGGCGGGCTTCAAAAACTAAATTAACTATGCCTTTTTGCAAAAAACTTGCCAAGTGAGGTTTGTTGAATGCAATAGCAGAAAGGGAAGTTCTGCCCTGAACGGCATAAAAACGCAAATGACCGCCTTTCAAACATTTAAAACTGCGTACTGAAATTTGCCTAGCTAAAAATATGGGATAAGTATTTTCGTTGCCAAAAGGTTCAAGTTTTTTCAGCTCATTCAAAAAAGGCATATTGATTTCGGAAAGCGAAACTTCCAAATCGTATTTTGTGCTCTCTTCCATAACGGGTTCAAAACCCTGTATATTTGCCTGCTCTTCCATACTGGTTCTAAGGTCGCCTATTTTTTCTGCTGGAATGTTAAAGCCTGCCGCCTTTACGTGGCCGCCCCAGCGAAGAAAAAGAGACCTGCACGGAAAAAGCGCTCCGTGCCAATTAAAAGAACCAGCGGAACGCGCACTCGCAACCGCAATGCCATTGCTTTGAACAGAAATTATCGCAGTTGGGCGTTTGTATTCTTGAGCTATTCGCGCTGCAACAATTCCTATAACGCCTATACTCCATTCCAAAGAATCTATTATCAAAACCTTTGGTAAATTATTCTCGTAAATTTCCTCTAGCCTTTTAATCGCTTGTTGGTGAATATCCAGCTCTATAATTCTGCGTTTGGTGTTGCATTCGGAGAGCCTTTCGTAAAGCCTTTCTAATTCTTCTCTATCTTTGCACAAAAGAAATTTCAGAGAAATATCCGGTCCTTCTATTCTGCCCGGGGCATTCAGAAGCGGAGCCATGCGGTAATGAATATCGTTGCTGTTCACAGGGTTTTTGTCTGAACCGAGTTTTTCGTATAGAACTTGAATTGCAGGGCAGTTGGAATTTGCGAATTTGCCCATTCCCTTTCTAACCAAATAAAGATTTTCTGCATTCAAGGGAACAATATCTGCCAAAGTGCCAAGCGAAACCAAAGGCAAATATCTCTCCAAATCGCTCAGAGGCTTGCCCGTTTTTTGATAGAGAGCATATAAAAATTTGTAAGCGACTCCCGCTGCGCACAGACATTTATTGGGATACTCGCAGTCTTCCAAAAAAGGGTCTAAAATGGCATCTGCCTCTGGCAAACCTTCTCCGGAGGGCTTGTGATGGTCTATAACCAAAACCGGCATTCCAAATTCCTTTGCGGCTTTTATCTCTTCTTTTGCGGTTATGCCTGTGTCCACCAGAATTAAACACTCCGCTCCGGCATCGCGTAATTTTTTCAAAGTAGCGTCAGAAAGCCCATAGCCACCGTCAAAACGGTTTGGGAGCATCCAGTTTGCAAAGAGCCCCCAGTCTGTGAGTGCTCCTGCCAAAATTGCCGAGCTGGAAATTCCGTCTAAGTCGTAATCGCCATAAATCCACACTTTCTTTTTTTGCTGGTGGGCAGCCAAAACAAATTCTATGGCTTTGTCCATGTTTTTCATCAAAAAAGGATCGTGTTCGCAAGGTATGTCCCAGTTCAGCCAAATATCAGATTCTTCGGGTGTTTTAACACCTCGTAAAACCAAAATTCTAGCGAGTAGAATAGATACCTTATGTCTTTTTGCTATTTCTAGCGATAGTTGTGCGTTTGTCATATTTCCTTTTGCGCCATTCTAAGCGCCATATTTTGAATTGCGTGCTCTGTTGTGAATTTTTTTGCAAGCACTGCCCGCAAAAGAAAATTAATACTTTGTATATGAACCAAATGTTCTGGGTTATTTGATTTTAGCAAGTGCAGAGCTAGGCCTTCCAAAAAAAAGGCAACTGTATTTATCGATTTATCTATTTCCTGTGCGTATAAAATTGCGGCAGAAGCATCACCGCTTAGGGCGTGGTTTGCGTAAATGGCAATTTTCTCATTTAATTCCAAATAATTTGAATCGAGTGCAAGCATCGCTTTTCCGGCAGAGCCAGCGGCAAAATCCAAAATTCCGTCTGCTGGTGCAGAATATCCGTAAGCTGTTAAAATTCTCGCTACTTCGCCATTGCTTGCAAAAGGAACAGAAAAACAAGTTGAGCGAGAGCGTATTGTTGGCAAAAGCAAGTGCCTAGATGCTGCTGTTAATATAAAATACGTGTTTGGAGGAACTTCCTCAAATGTTTTCAAAAGTTTATTCGCAGACTGCTCGTTCATCAAATCTGCATTTGTTATTATCACAACGCGATTGCCGCTCGCTTTCAATTCAAAATTTTTCAGCAAATTTTCCACCATACCCACAGATATAATGGCAGATTCCGTTATATACCCCGTGTGAAAGGGATTTTGAATGAATTTCTGCGAAAGTTCTTCGGTTCTTGCATCTATTTTTGCTGGAGTATCTCTGTCTTTGGCATCGCCGTCTAAGGGGATTAACCATATAAGAGGTTCGTTGCTGTGCTTGCAAAGTATTTTTGCTAGGTCCATAGCGATTAGTTTTTTCCCTATTCCAAGGGGACCGTCTAAAAGCAACATCTGAGGAAAACGTTCTTGTTCAAGAGCATTCCTCAAAGCATTCCAAACTGGAATGGCCTCAGCGGTTATGTTGGGGGAGTGTGTCAAATTTTAAACTGCTCCACGGTATTTTTCAATTCTTCTGCAAATTTGCTCAAATCGGCTGCACTTGAATTCACCTGTTTTGCGCTATGAGCCGAATCTTTTGCAACTTCGCTCATACTTATAATGTTGTGGCTAACGCTTCCAACTCCTTTTGCCGCTTCGCTTGCGTTTTTTGAAACATCATTGGTATCTTTGGCTACCTCGCCAATGGCAGAAACAACTCGCTTTGCTCCTGTGTTTGCCTGTGCCACATTGCTAGATATTTCGTTTGCACCTCTGGCTACTTCGTCAATGGCAGAAGCTACTCGCTTTGCCTCTACATTTGTTTGAGACACGTTGCTTGCTATTTCATTGCTCGCCTTAGTTTGCTGCTCAATATGGCCGGTTATGGCTTCAACGCTTTGGTTTATTTGGGCTATTATTCCAGATATATCGTTTATCGCTTTTGCCGCTTCGCCTGTGCCTTCTTGAATGTTCTCTATTTTGCGGGCAATATCGTCTGCGTTGTTTGCGCTTTGTTGTGCAAGTGCTTTTATTTCGCCAGCAACAACGGCAAATCCTTTGCCAGCATCGCCTGCGCTTGCGGCTTCAATGGTGGCGTTGAGTGCGAGCAGGCTGGTTTTATCGGCTATCTTTTTTATGAGTATTGTAACCTTTCCTATTTCTTTAGCGGCAATTCCAAGTTTGTCCATAACTTTGTTTGCATCGCCGCTTTTGGAAATTGCGTCTTCTGTTATTTTGCGTGCATCTACGGCATTGCCTGCAATTTGCCTTATGCTAGAGCTCATCTCTTCAATAGCAACGGCTATTGTGTTCATATTAGTGCTCATTTGCTTTGCCGCACCGGTAACTTCTCTTGCATTGAGGCTTGCCTGCTCTGCGCCGCTTGCCATAGCATTTATGTTCACTGCCATTTCCTCTGCTGCGTTCGCAACCTCGTTTGCATTTGCAGATGCTTGTTCCGCTCCGCTCGCTATTGCTTGTATATTCCCAGTTATTTGCCCTGTGGTGTCTGCCGCTTCGGTTGATTGTTTAACCGTTTCTTCAGACGAAGAAGTAAGTTTGTTAGAAACCTTGTTGAGTTCTTCAGAAGCGCAGCTTAGCGTGATGGCGCAGGATTGCGCCTTGGCAATAGGGCTTCTGAGTGCATCCATGAGTTTGTTGAAAGAATCGGCTATTGCTCCAATCTCGTCTTTGGACTTATTTGTTATTCTGTGTGTTAAATCCCAATCGGTAGAAACCGTGTTGAGGGTTGCCGCTGCTTTTTTCAGAGGTTTAATCATTCTGCCTATAAACACATTGAATATTATGAATATAAGTGCTATGGCAAGCATCATAGCCGCAAAGATAACTGTTGTATCGTTTCTTAGATAATCGTTTATATCAAGGGGATGAATTACCGCTATATACCAACCCAAAGTGGGCACGGTACTAATTGCAATTTCTTTGTTTGGCATAGAAATGTTTTGTGTTTGCCCAGGGGATATACCCTTGGCAGCATTGAATATTTCATCTCCTATTTCGCCAAGTGCTTTGCCTATAACTATTTTGTCTGCCACAATGGAAGTATTTTTTGCGCCGGTAATTTCACCTAGATTATTAAAGAAATACATATCGGAGGCGTTTGTGTAGCCTTTGTATATGGAACTTATGAAAGATGTTAAGTCCACGCCTGTTCCAAGTATTCCCACTGGTTTTTTCTTGTTTTTTCCGTCAAAAACAGGTGCATTCAACCAAAGCATTGTCTTTTTCAAATCTGGATTATAGTTGATGTTGAAATTGAATTTTTCGGTTTCGTTCAGGGTCATTAAATACCAATAATTGTTTGGGTCTTTAACATCAACAGTATAGGCGTAGGCATCATCGGAGTAGAATTTTTTGTCTTTGTCGCTTACCCAAAATACGGTATTACTGGCAAAAGCACTGCGATATTCAGCAATTTCTCTAAGAGCTAATTTTTCCAAATCTGGCTCCGTTGGATTAAGCAAATACTGTTGTATAAGCGGAGAACCAGCCATTTTAAGAACAATGGCAATTTCACTATTAACTAAGGATTCTAGTTTAGACCTCTCTATTTCTATCAACTGCCGTAAATCGTTCATTTTGTTTATACGAGCGATGTTTTGCATTGAAGTTACGAATGTTATGTTTCCAGCAATAATAATAACCAGAAAAAAAACAATTGAAAAAGCAAATAGCCTACGTCTTATAGAAGTTCTTTTTGCCATGAATTCTCCATAAAAATTATTTATGGAGAATATATAAAATTATAGAAAAATGAGGGGTTTAAAAGGCTTACTTCTCCAAAACAGTATAAAACTGCCCACCAGCTCGCCTAATGAGCAATAACATAGTTTTAGTATTTTCACCAAAGACCGTGTTAAAGTCTTTTAAGCTATTTATGGGCTTATTATTTGCCACCAAAATAATATCGCCTTTTCTTATGCCAGCTTTGTCTGCAAGAGATTTCTCCACCACAGAAGCCACCAACACCCCAATAGAAGATTCCGGTAGTCCTGCCTCTTTCTTTTGAGCTTTTGTTAGCTCCACAGCCTGAATACCCCATTCGTTTTTGGAAGAATCGGTTTCTTTCTTGCCTTCTTTGGATTTTGGCTCTGTTCCGGCCAAGTTGTTTTCGTCTCGCAGAGCGATATTTATTTTCAGCTTCAGATTTTTTCCCTCTCGCAAAACTTCAAAGTTTGCGGCTTCGCCAGGGCGAAGCGAGGCAACTGTGTTTCTCAAATCGTTTGCATCTGCAATGGGTTTTCCGTTTATGGAAATAACAACATCGCCAACTTTTATGCCGCCTTTTTCTGCAGGAGAGCGTTCAAAAATCTCGCTGATAAGCGCGCCTTTCGCTGGGTTCAAATTCAAGGCTTTTGCAAGGCTTGGGTTTATGTCTTGAATGCTAACGCCAAGCCAGCCGCGGTTTACCTTGCCGTCTGCGAGCAAATCGCTCATTATGCTTTTTGCCCAGTTAACTGGTATTGCAAAACCTATTCCCTGAAAACCACCGCTTCTGCTCAAAATTGCGGTGTTAATGCCAATGAGTTCACCAGATAAATTGAACAAGCCACCGCCCGAATTGCCCGGATTTATTGCGGCATCTGTTTGAATAAAATTCTCGTAGCTGGTTATGCCGCGGCCGTGAACGCCTTTTGCAGACACAATTCCTTTTGTCACAGTTTGCGAAAGCCCAAAGGGATTTCCTATGGCAATAACCCATTCCCCAACGCGCAAAGCATCGGAATTTCCAAGGCTTGCAGCGGGCAGGTCTTTCACGCCGCCTTCAATTTGAATAACGGCAATATCTGTTAGCGAATCTGTGCCAACCACTTTTGCCTTGAATTCCCTTTTGTCTGGCAAAGTCACGGTTATTTGGTCTGCTCCGGCAACCACGTGGTTATTGGTTAAAATTTGCCCAGTGGAATTCACAATAACGCCAGAACCTTGCCCCTGCTGCTTGCGCTCGCGCTGCGGTTTTTGCTGTCTGGGTGCGCCAAAAAAGAACTGGTCAAAAAAATCGTCTCCAAAAAAACCGCCAAAATCGTTCATTTTAATTGTGGACTCTGTTTGAATGCTAACAACCGTTGGAACCAAAGCATCTGCCAAATCTGCTAACTCGTAGCGGAATGCTTCTAAATTTGGCGATGCAGCCCGCGGTGCCTGAACTTGCACAGGGGTTTCTGTAGGTTGGGTGCTGGAAGAACTCGGAGTTGCGCTCCCAAGGGAGCATGCAAAAAGAATAACCCCAGCGATAGCAAAACAAACCGGCGATAATTTAGAACTCTTAATCTTCATATCCTTCCTCCATTTTTTTGAAATTAAATTAGTAAATTTAAAAAGTGCTGTACGATAAAACGAGAGAAAAATTGGTGCCAGAGACCCCCGAAGAACTGGTTAGGCAAACCCTTGTGAATTGGCTAATTGAAAAACTAAAAGTGCCAGACTATATGATAAAAACCGAATTTGCTCTCTCAAATCTCTCTCCAACTGAGAATGGTCGTTTGGATATTGTGGTTGCAAATCCAAAAAGCACAGATTTATCAGAGCCTTGGCTTGTGGCAGAATGCAAGGCGGGCAAAACAAATTTGCAGAGCTTGGAAGCACAGGTGAACAAATATCTAAAAATAGTCAAACCGCTTTATATAATTTTAGCCATTGGAAATGAGTGGCATTTTTTGTCAAAAACAGGGAACACTTATGCTAGAGCGGAAAAAATACCGGATTTCACTGCAAATTCGGAGAGATAACGGGTACATTTTTTAAAATTCTTTTGGTATCTGCAAAAAACAACTCCATTGCTTTTCTGTCTTCGTCTTTCATTTTATATTCTTTGCAGGGATAAGCGGTTCTTTTGCATTCGGGGAGCAAGCGATATACATTTGAGCTGTTTTTGCTAAACTTGTAAACCCAAAACGGCATATAGCCATAATCGGTGATTTCTGTTTTTCCGTCTTTTTTCAAGTTCACCTCAAAAACTATCCCGCCATTGGTGTATCTATCCCTTTGATTAGAGACAAAGTTTCCGAGGGAATATATAACAGGCACGGAATCGTTGTGCGGAACATGAATTTTATCAAAGGGCTGCACCACGTGCGGATGACCACCTATTATCAGATTCACCCCTCTCCAAGCCAAAAATTTCGCAAGCTCCCTTTGCTCCGCGTTTTCTGGATTTTCGTATTCAATGCCCCAATGCATAATGGCAATAATAAAATCTGGAGAGGCAAATCTTGCTCTTTTTATATCGGTTGCTATTTGATTGGTATCTATTCTGTTCACAACATTGGGAGCCTCCTCCACAAGCATATTGGTTCCATAGGTGTAATTCAAAAATACTATTCTAATTCCGTTTATTTCAACAAAAAAAGGATGTTTGGATTGACTCTCCGAGCTATCTTTATATGTGCCGAGATGTTTTAATTCCATGGAATCCAAAACGGAAATTGTACGCTCCAAGCCCTGCTTGCCTCTATCCAAAGAATGGTTGTTCGCAGTGGCTATAATGTTAAAGCCTGCATCTTTTATGGCAAAAATAGATTCGTCTGGGGAAGAAAACTGGGGATAACCGGAATAAGGCTCGCCTGCAAGGGTGTGTTCCAAGTTTATTACCGCCAAGTCTGCGCTTGAAAAATAGGGTTTTAAATGCTTATAAACGGGCTTGTAGTCGTAGCCTTTGCCTTTGGCTTCGCTTTTGGCAGCATTTATTTGGGTCACGTGCCCCATTATATCTCCGGCAAAAATTAATTTTAAAGAAGAAATAGAGTCACTATTTTGGGCGAAAACCTGCAAAATTGAGCAAAAAACGAATAGAAAAGATTTTTTTAAGGACATCCTAGGGCAAAAATTACTAAATTCTCCCAATGGTTATCTATAGTTGGAACGTAAACGGCATTCGTTCTGCGGTTCAAAAAGGGTTTGCAGACTGGTTTTCAAAAGTAGAACCGGATATTCTTTGCTTGCAAGAAGTTAGGGCAGAAGATGAGCAAATACCAGACGAAATAAAAGATTTTGCCGATTATCAATCTTTTTGGAATTCCTGCACTAAAAAAAAGGGTTACAGCGGAACAGGTGTTTACACCAAAATTCCACCCGAAGAAGTGCATCACGGTTTTGGAGTAAAAGAATTTGACGAAGAGGGCCGCGTGGTGCAGCTCATTTTTCCAGACTGGGTTTTGAACAGCATATATTTTCCAAACGGTGCCCAAAGTGACGAAAGGCTAGATTACAAGCTCCGCTTTTATGATGCTTTTTTAGAGAATTCCCTTATGTGGCTCTCTCACGGCAAGCACGTGGTAACCGTTGGCGACTACAACACCTGCCATAAAGAAATTGACATTGCAAGGCCAAAAGACAACGAAAAGAATAGCGGCTTTTTGCCCATAGAGCGTGCATGGCTGGATAAATATGTTGAAAATGGATTTGTGGACTCATTCAGAGTTTTGCACCCAACTCAAAAAGATGCTTACACTTGGTGGAGCAACCGCAGCGGTGCAAGAGAGAACAACGTTGGCTGGCGAATAGACTACGCCTTTGTTGACGAGGCTCTCAAAGACTGCATTGTGAACGCTTCAATTCACCCAGAGGTTATGATAAGCGACCATTGCCCCATAAGCATAGAACTGGAAGTTCCATTCCCGCCTATCGTTACGGATTAATATGACCTTTACAATCAAAACAACATTTAATGCTAAGGCTTGCGGTGCAAGCTCAAAAAGCTGTTTGATTTACTGCCCCCCCCCCCCCCTACACTAATTCCCCTTCAACAAAGGAGTTCAATATGAATAAGACTAAGTCTATTCTTAGGTTGGCTATTTCTATAGCCTTGGCACTCACCTTTTCTTGCTCTGGCGATGACAATGGTGGTGGTAATTCCAGTGATTGCACGTCTTCGCCAAACGGCGGTGGTAACTTTGAATATGGCTCACTTCCATATCAGGGCAAAACCTATAAGACCGTTAAAATCGGTAACCAAGTTTGGACTACGGAGAATCTTAACTACAAGGTAGAAGGTAGCAAGTGTTACGAGAATAAGGATAGCAACTGCACCAAATATGGCAGGCTTTACACTTGGGCAGCGGCTATGGGCATAAATGCAAAATACAATGAAGAAAAATGGGGTGGAAGCGATGTAAAACATCAAGGCATTTGTCCCGACGGTTGGCATATCCCAAGCAAGGCGAACTGGGATGAGCTGATAAGCTATGTTGGCAATAGTAGCGCAGGGAAACATCTGAAAGCAAGAAGTGGCTGGAACGAGTGTGGCAATGGTTTAGATACTTATAGCTTTTCGGCTTTGCCTGGCGGCATCGGTTTTTCGAATGGCGATTTCGGCTATGTTGGCGACATCGGCATTTGGAATAGTGCCTCGGAGTATAGTAGCAATGATGCCCACCGCAAGTATATAAGATACTATTCCGAGTACGTGGACTGGGGCGATGGCTATAAGGACTACCTATTAAGTGTTCGTTGCGTGAAGGACTAGGCACATTTTTCTACATTCCCACCATTAGGGAATATTCTTTACCTACATTCCGTCGCCCTAATGCATAAACCTCAAAATTTGGAGATAGCATTATGGGCAAAAAAGAAACCAAAATTGCGTTCAATACGAACGTTCTAACATTAACCACAGACAAAATAGAATCCAGAATTTTTACCATTCGAGGCTTGCAGGTTATGCTAGATAGAGATTTAGCCGAATTGTATAATGTTTCGGTTAAAGTTCTTAATCAAGCAGTAAAAAGAAATGAAAGTAGATTTCCTGTGAGATTTCGCTTTCAATTAAGTGAAAATGAAACAAATGAACTGGTCACAAATTGTGACCGGTTCAAAACGCTAAAACATTCGTCAATTCTACCCAGTGCATTTACAGAATCCGGCGTAGCTATGTTATCTGCCGTTTTGCATAGCGATACAGCGGTTAGAATAAGTGTACAAATAATGGATGCTTTTGTAAAAATGCGAAAATTACTCTCCGTAAATACAGGTATAATTCAACGAATAGAAAGCGTAGAGCAAAAACAGATTGAAACCGATAAAAAGATAGACAACATTTTTAACGCTTTAGAAAGCAAGGAAGCTGTTCCAAAATGCGGAGTATTTTTTGACGGACAAATTTTTGATGCTTATGTTTTGGCGAATAAAATCATTAAATCAGCAAAGAATTCCATAACTTTGATAGACAATTACATAGACGAATCTGTTTTGACAATGTTAGGTAAAAAATCCAAGAATGTTAAAGTTACTTTACTTACAAAAAACGTATCAAAGCAATTAAATTTAGATGTGGCAAAATTCAATCAGCAGTACCCGCATATGGAAATAAAGGCTTTCAACCTTAGCCACGATAGATTTTTGATTATAGATAACAACGATATTTATCATTTGGGAGCAAGTTTGAAAGATTTGGGTAAGAAATGGTTTGCGTTTTCTAAAATGGAAAACGAAGGATTATCTTTGTTGGAAAAGATTAGGGCATAAAAAATAAGTTTTCTTCTTCACCTCTTCCAAGGGAAGTTATGCAGGCGTTTTCCAGACTGCTTTCCGGCGTTGGCTTCTTGATATACGGGTATGTCGTAATCGTACACGTAAAAGTCGGAGCTTTCTCTGTGCCTTGCGTTAGGTGCTAGGCGTATTGCTAGACCGCCGATTTGGGTTGATATGGAGAAATCGTATTGGAGGCTGAGTTCGCCATATACGCTTTTTCTGTCAAAATCATAACCGCTGCCTATTTGCAGATGTTTTTTTTCTGTTCCCTGCCTAAAGTTCAGTTGAGCGGCAAGCCTCTCTCCCAAAAACAACCCACCCTCGGCAAAAAGCAGGCTGTTGGACAAGAAACCAGAAGACTTAGACTTAGGATGCAAAGGGATTTGCCCAATTGCATTCATACCTGTTTGGTCGCCCTTTGTGTAGCCAAGAGTTAAAGCAAAAGTATTGTAGAGATTTTTTTCCATATTGGTTTGACAACCGTAAATATCTGTGTTGAGCATACCGCAGGCTGCCCAAGCCGAAACTTTCTCCGAACTCCACAATAAATAATAGCGGTCAACTAAGTCTCTTTTAAATAAACGCTCTTGATTTTTCGTTTTTAGCGAAGGTGAAAGCGAACCTACCAAAAAAAAATCAAAAGGTGCTGTAAAAACAGCATCCACGTCAATAGCTGCACGGAGCTGATGATCGTTTTTTTCAAAAGAAAGCGAATGGTCAAAGATGGGGTTAATGTCTAAATATACAAGGGGATTTTTTTCTGTTTTTAGCAATGGGGCTTTTGCCTGAACAGCGATATAAGCGTAATAATCATCTTCTATATGTTCTGGACTGCGCCACGAAACTCCGGCGGTTGCTTCTAAATAAGAGGCAGCGTTAAATGCGGCTAAAGGTCTCAACGTAAATGTGGTTGCTGCTCCATATTTATTGAAATACCAAAAATTTTCAATGCTAAAAGCCACATAACCAAGATCTGCTTCAAGAGCAACAGAGCCAACAGGAGTGTGTAAATTTATATCGTAAATTCCAGCTATGGTTAGCCAGTCTTGCATCATGCCTGTGAAATACCACCGCTTGCCAGAAAATCCGAGTGCTATTTTTTGCCCCTCTTCTTCGTAAAGGGGAAGAATGAGTTTTGCGGCAGGGGTTGGATTTTTGCTCATTCCAAGACCGAGTTCCAAAAATGTAAGAGGGTGCATCAAAATTGAATGATGAATGGAGCTATCCCCAAAAAAACCAATGCGAGCTGCATAGCCAATTTCACCCTGCTCTACGGATTTTGGAGTTGGGGTGTATGAATAACCGTAATACCCACCCGGAGTTATGGAGGCAAAAGCAGCTGCAACCAATATCAATATGCAAGCATAACTCCTAGCTCTCAATTCTCAGTTCTCCACTTTAATCCAAAAGATGAACCAAAAGCCCGTCTCTCAGTTTGGGCTCAAACCAAGTGCTTTTAGGCGGCATAATTTCTTCTGCATCTGCTATGTTCATAAGTTCTTCTAAAGAAGTGGGGAACATGGCAAAGGCAACTGCCCATTCGCCAGAATCCACCCTTGCCTGCAATTCACCAAGCCCTCTTATTCCACCAACAAAATCTATTCTATCTGATGTGCGGGGGTTGTTTATTTTGAGCAAGGGTTTTAAAACCAAATTTTGCAAAATCGAAACGTCTAAATTTCTCAAAGGGTCTTTTTTGGAATGATGTTTATCGTGAAATGTGCAGCTATACCAAGCACCTTTTAAATAAAGACTGAACTGCTTTGCTTTTTGCGGGGCAGCGAGGCCCGGCAGTTGTTCTATATCGCAAACTTCTCCGAGAGCTTTTAAAAAATCTTCGGGGCTGTGCCCGCTCAAATCTTTCACAAGCCTGTTGTAATCTAAAATTTTGAGCTGAGTTGAGGGAAAGAGTATAGCCAAAAAACGGGTGTATTCCTCATTTCCCTTGTGTTCTGGGTTGTGCTTTGCTCTTTCTTCGGATGCTCTTGCCCCTGCTGCGCTTCTGTGGTGGCCGTCTGCTATATATGTGCAGGGCAGTGAAGAAAAAGATATGCGTAGCCTCTCTATCAGAGCATCGTCATCTATTATCCAAACAGTGTGCCCAATGCCGTCTTCTGTGGTGAAATCGTAAACAGGAGGTTTTTTGGTTATGGGTTTTATCAGAGCGAACTGACCTTTGTCTCTATATGTTAAAAATGCAGGGCCTGTTTGAGCACCTGTGGCTAATATATGCCTTAAGCGGTCTTCTTCTTTTTCGGCTCTGGTCAGTTCGTGTTTTTTTATGGAGCCTTTTAAATAATCTTCGGTTTTTACGCAGGCAACCAGTCCGTATTGCTCCCTGCCTTCCATAGTTTGCCTGTAAACATAAAAATATGGTTTTTCGTCTTGAAAAACAACTCCTTCTTTTTCCATTCTTTTCAAATTATGTTTTGCGTGTTCATAAACTTCCTTGCAGTGAGGGTCTTTTATATCTGGAAGCTCAATTTCAGAGCGGGTAACCCTCAAATAAGAGTTTGGCTTGCCTTCTGCCATTTTTGCGGCTTCTTCGCGGTTCATCACATCGTAGGGCAAAGAAGATATTTCGGCAGCTAATTCCGGTTTAGGTCGCAAGGCACGAAATGGATGTATTGAAAACATAATACTCAAATATAGTAAATGCTGATGAACTCAAAAATTTTACTATATTACCCCCATACACAAAAAAAAGGAGTTTTTATGGCCATTACCAAAGTTTGGTTGAATGAATCTGAAAATGAGTGCTCAATGTGCGGTGCTTGCGAAGCGGTATGCGATGCTGTTTTTGAAGTTCCCGAAAAAATGGCGGTTAAAAGCGGCGTGGATTTTTCCGCTTATGAAGCCGAAATAAAGGAAGCCGCAGATAGCTGTCCGGTTGGCGTTATATCTTTTGAATAGGCATCTTTTATGGCATTGGTAGGCATAGTTAGCGGCTCTGCATCGGATAAGCCTATTGTGGATAAAATAACCTCGGTTTTGGACGAAATGGGAATTGCTTGGGAATATTCTGTTCTCTCTGCCCATAGAACTCCTAACAAGGTTGCTCGTTATTCAAAAGAAGCTCAGGGTAGAGGCTTGGCAGTGCTGATAGGCGTTGCTGGTCTCTCTGCTGCCTTGCCTGGCTGCTTGGCTGCTCACTCAACGCTTCCTGTAATTGGAGTTCCCTGCGATGGTGGGTATCTTGGTGGTGCAGATGCACTTTACTCGGTGGCTCAAATGCCGCCAGGAATACCTGTGGCTGCTGTTGGCATAAACAATGGCAAAAATGCGGCATATCTGGCAGCCTCCATTCTCTCCATTTCTCAAGCCGAAGTAAGAGAAAAATTGCAGGCATACAGGAAAAGCTTGGGCGATGAGTGATATGCAAAAAAACACTTATGAAAGCCCTTTGCTTTCCAGATATTCTTCAAATGAAATGTTGCATTTATTTAGCCCGCAGTTCAAGCATCAAACTTGGCGCAGGCTTTGGATTTGGCTTGCCGAGGGCGAGCGAGAACTTGGGCTTCCAATAACCGAAGAACAAATATCAGAACTAAAAATTTACGAAAGCAATATAAATTGGGAAGATGCCGCCCAAGAGGAAAAACGCCGCCGCCACGATGTTATGGCGCACGTACACGCTTTTGGCTTGCAGGCTCCAAAGGCAAAGGGAATAATACACCTCGGTGCGACAAGTGCTTATGTTGGCGACAACACAGATTTAATTCAAATGCAACAGGGTTTGATTTTCATTCGCCGCCGTTTGTGCAGAGTAATAGACAATCTCTCGTATTTTGCATTGGAATATAAAGATATGCCTATTTTGGGTCGCACGCATTTTCAGGCAGCACAGCTAACAACCGTTGGAAAAAGAGCCACGCTTTGGGTTCAAGATTTGCTAATTGACTTAGAAGAAATAAATCATTTAATAGAAATTTTGCCATTCAGGGGTGTTAAGGGAACAACCGGAACCCAAGCCAGCTTTATGGAATTGTTTGAAGGCGACCACGAAAAGATTAAAAAATTGGATGCTTACGTTAGCAAAAAAGCGGGTTTTAAAAAAGTTCTTTCAATAACAGGGCAAACATATACCCGCAAATGGGATTACATTGTGAACAACGCTCTTGCTTCTCTTTCAACAAGCCTCAGCAAATTCGCAACAGACCTGCGCATAATGCAGGGGCTTAAAGAAATGGAAGAACCCTTTGAAAAAGACCAAATTGGTTCCTCTGCAATGGCGTACAAAAGAAACCCGATGCGCAGCGAGCGTATATGTTCGCTTGCCCGTTTTGTAATCGCTTTGCCTCAAAGCACGGCATTCACCCAAAGCACCCAATGGTTTGAGCGCACCTTAGACGATAGTGCAAACAAAAGGCTTGCCATTCCCGAAGCATTTTTGGCAAGCGATGCAATGCTCATATTGGCAGAGAACGTGGCAAAGGGAATTGTTGTTCATTCAAAAATTATAGAAAGGCACATAAATGAGGAATTGCCATTTATGGCAACCGAAAACATTTTAATGGAAGCGGTGAAAAAAGGTGGAGACCGCCAAATTTTGCACGAAGAAATTAGAGAACTCTCGCAACAAGCTGCATACAAGGTTAAAGAAGAAGGCAAAGACAACGATTTGTTGGAGCGCATATTATCCAGCGAAAAATTTGCCCTTGAAAAAAGCGATTTGGAACGCATTTTGGATTTGAAAAAATTTATAGGCAGGGCACCGGAGCAAACCGAGGAATTTGTGAATTTGGAGGTGAAACCTCTTATTGAGTCTTTTGATGACTGGAAGAATGTGGATGGGGGAGAGGTATTAGTTTAAACTCACAACAAAAATCACTATCTTGCATATAACTTCTTTTCAACTCATAATTTTTTGGAAAATGATATGCGGGGTATGTTAGCCCCTTTCCGAGCCTCATCGGTGATGTCCAGAGCAAAAATTTTTGAAAGGAGTTTGGAATTGAGAACAGATTTTCGGCAAGGCTCTCACCTGCTTCTACCAAAATATGGTGCATTCCTTTTTCTGTGAAATTTTGCATCATTGAATTCCAATTCTCTTTAAAAGTATCGCCGTTAAAATTGCTTTTACTGAAAATAAATTTTTGCGGATTTGCTCCCTTTACATCTCTAACAGTTAATTGCGGATTATCAGAGCGAAATGTTCCGCCGCCAATTACAACTGCATCGCAAAAACTCCGCAGCCTGTGAAGCTCCGCTCTTGATTTTTCGCCTGTGATTTTTAAAGGGCTTTTGTCGGAGTTTGCAATAAAACCATCCATAGTTTGTGCTATTTTTAGAGTTACAAAAGGAGTTTTGTTTTTCACAAACCAAAAATAAGATTCATAAAAATTATCCACAAGCCCATTTAAATTTTCTTTTACGGTTTCAATTCCTGCCTCTTGCAATTTTTCTATGCCTTTTCCAGCAACTTCTGGATTTGGGTCTAAAAAGCCGTAGAAAACTTTTTTTATGCCTGCGCTTATTATTTTATCTGTGCAAGGTGGTGTGCGCCCATAGTGGCAACAGGGTTCCAAAGTTACGTATAAATCTGCGTCTTTTGCATTTTCGCCTGCGTTTTTTAAAGCGACTATTTCTGCGTGTGCATTGCCCGGCTCTTGAGTGTAGCCCTCTCCAACTACCTCTCCATTTTTCACAATAATTGCCCCTACCGCCGGATTAGGGCGGCAACCTTTTATCGCATAAGTAGCGAGTTCTAGAGCACGGAGCAAATGAGCTATTATTTAACGCTCACAAATGCCATTTGCGTGAATACCAGCACAAACAAGGATATTGTTTCCACAACGCCAAGCACCATGAGGTAGTTCGCAAAGCCTTTGCCTGTTTCGCTTAGAGCATCTGCTGCA
Source organism: Candidatus Fibrimonadaceae bacterium (assembly GCA_031281345.1). Taxonomy (GTDB): domain Bacteria; phylum Fibrobacterota; class Fibrobacteria; order Fibrobacterales; family Fibrobacteraceae; genus Fibrimonas. The sequence continues at coordinate 27,539 of JAITFN010000062.1, read as the reverse complement.
GCTGCACCTGCTTTGCCCTGAAACCAGGCAGAAGCTCCCATGCCAAGACCGCCAAAAATGCCTGCGCCTAAATAGGCAGCCCAGTTTTCTGGGTTATTCTGTACTGCGCCATTTATGAAAATCAGCATTATCATGCCGTAAATGGTTTGCGACATAGGCGCGCCCACAAATACCAGCAAAGTGAAAAGAGCGTTTTTGCCCTGAGCATAAGCCTTTTTCCACGCGCCAACAGCGGCAGAACCAGCCAAGCCAATGCCAATAGCAGAACCTATGGCAGATACGCCAAGAGCTGCAGTTGCACCCATTTCACCAAGCGTTTTCATTGTTTGTATTTCCATTGCATCCTCTTTGTTGAAAGGTTAAACGTTTTTTCTGAAAGGTGTATAAGGATTTCCACTCCATTCTATACCCACATTATTTGAAAATTCCAAAGTATTCAAGCGCACCGCGTGAACCGCCACGCCCATAACCGCAAGCGCTATATTCAAAGCGTGAACTAATAAAAGAATCAAAGCTGCGCAGGCAGTTCCCGGAATGGAACCAAACAGAGGAGCAACCATTCCGTTAAAGGCATTTGCCACGCTGTAGCCTGCCATTCCAACCGCAAACAGACGGATATAGCTTATTACATCTACAAGGTTGCTGACCAAATTCAAAGGTAGCATCCCAATACTGAACCACTCGGCTTTTATGGCAGAACCGATTATGATAAGCACGGCTCCGCCAATGCCTAAATAAAGAACGTTTTGCGGAAAAACGTGCCCAAGCACCATATTGCGAGCCAAAAAGAACATCATCCAAGTTGTGCAAAGCCAGCCTATTTGCGTGATTACGGCTCCTTTGTCGTCTCTGTGGGCAAAGGCATTCCACACGTGAGCTATGGTTAAATGAATAACTGCCAAAGTAAAACAGAGAAATTTAGTGTTCTCTGCATCGCGAATCCAAGCTGCAAAATCTTTTAAGCCTTGGGGAGCCCAAGATGCTCTGAGTATGTCTAGAACAGCAGGAACCACCATAACATCGCCTTCTGTGTTTAGCCCCAAATAGCTCGCATTCAAAAAGCCCCAAATCACTGTGCAACCGCTCATCAAATAGAGGAACTGAAAGGGATAACGTGGGGCATTTTTAAACTTTTTTGAAGCGAAGAAAGTTATTGCGGCAAACAATAAGCCATAAACAGTGTCGCCCACAATCATTGCAAAGAAAATGCTAAAGAAACACAGGAACACTGCGCTAACATCTATTTCTCGGTAGCCTGGATTTATACCTATAACGCTGTAAAGAGCATCTATTGGCTTAACCAATTTTTTGTGCTTTAAGAGGGTGGGAACGGCTTCTTCTTCTGTTGGCTCCGTAGCGGAAAATCCCCAGCCGTTTTTTGCAGCGAGTTCTTTTAGAGATGCCAGCTTTTCTTTTGGGCAGTAGCCCTGAATAAAGCAAACTCCTATTTCTGAGCGCATTCCAGCTTCCGCAGATGTAAAGGCAAGTTCATCAGAAGCCTCTACCACAAGCTCTCCTATTTTCTTTTTCTTGCTTGAGTATGCGGTTAATTTTTTTTCACATTCTTCAATGGTTCTGTTTGCGTTTTCAATGTCTTGTTTTAGTTCTTTTACGGGTTTTGGGGGCAGGGATATTTCGGTATAAGGCAAATCTATTTGTTTTTGGCTTATGGCTGCGAAGAATACCACACCGTTTGCTCTTTTGAATTCTTTAATAACAATATCGTTACCTGCACCTTTGAATGCTTTTTCTTCTGCGCTGTAAAGTTTTATGTTTATACCGCGTTTTAGGAGTTTTCTCACTCCGTGAGGCTCAAATTCGCCAAAGGCTTCAACCCTTTTTAATTCAGCAGAGCTTAGAGCTAAGGCTTCTTGTGCTTCTTTTTTGCTTTGCATCACTCCATTTATTTGAGCGAGCAAGTTGCTATCTTCTATTGCGTTTTCGGGTGTATTGCTTGTTTTAGAAGAAATGGCTTCAAAAACTTTTTGTGCGCTTGCAAAAGCAGTTTTGGCCGCCGCTACCTTATCGCTTTCTGGGGTTTGCAGGGGCAAAACGTGCAACAAGCCCCATTCTCTAAGGCTGTTTAGAGTTTTTTCTTTGCTTGCATCTGTGGCAGCAACCACAATTCTGCTCATTGTAGTTATCATATAGGGTAGAATATAGTAAATCCCCCCTTGAATGGAGTAAAAAAACTACTTAATAACCCCTATTCTGAACCATTTTTCCTTTTTTTTGCCGCTTTTAAATGTGACGGTTAGCCTTGCGCTGTAAACGTCACTGCCCAGATTTGAGAAATCTAGGGCCTCTTCGTTGCTAAGATTTACGCTTGAAATGCTCTTGCTAAATACCTTATGGCTGGTTATGTCAAAAATATCCAAAGAGGCACTGGTAGCAGGGTTTAAGATTCTGAATCTCGCAGTTGCCTTGCCTCCCCTCACAGGGTTTGGGAACACAAAAAATTCCTCTATTTTATCTTCATTCGGTGCTGCTTTTTGTTTTGGCTTGTATTTCTTCGCTTCGGGCAAATAAAAAGCACTTATAGAGCCTCTGTGTTTGGCAAATAGATAATTGTCGTTGTGAAGGTAAAGGAGCAGGGTATCTGGTTTATCGTATTCAAAAGTCCCCGCGGTAAGAGGGAATCCCTCGCTGAGTAAGCGGCCTTTGCTATTTACCGCTAAAATTAAACCTGTGTTTGTGGGAATCAAAATGTAAAGAGAATCTTCTTTTCCGGTTAAAGCAATTGGAATTGGCTTTGAATGAAAATAAGAAAAAGGCTCGCCATTGGAGAGTGTTGCTGGAAAATTCGGCAGGGGAACTCCGTTAGAATCAACTATATAAAGCTTATTGTTCCCTAAATACATGGAATCGCTATTTATGGGTATGCGTTTGAAATCAGTTGCTTTTGATTTTGCAAAGTCTTCATCTGTGGGGGTGTATGGCCATTCGTCTTTTGAAATTGCTTTTGCATATTTTCCAACCCATTCCACTTCAACTGGAATTTTCAATGCTCTCCAATTTATAACGCTATCGCTTGTGAACATATTAAAAGTTCTTTCTGGCACTCCACCGCTTGGTACTTTTGCCGTTATTTTTATGCCGGAATATCCGCCAAAGGTAGAGGCTGTGTTTGCATACCCAGAAGGGTTTATTGAGAATGTGGTATCGGATTGTTTTTTTCTTTTATGCGGAATTAAATCACTACCGGAACCGAAATAAAAAACGCTCTCTCCGCCGTTCTTGAATTCCTTGCCAAGTCCCAAAATTCCATCTGCTTCAATTAAAGATATGCCAAACTGGTGGTCTTTGAAGGTGTCGCCGTTCCAAGCATTTATTGCACCATAAGAGAGAATGCTATCTATATACCATTTATTCACGTGCCAAGCAACTATGCCGCTTGCGGGCAAGGCAGCATCTGCTTCTTCTATGGATTCTATCACATCTGGCTCGCTGCTTTTAAAAAGAGAATTCAGGCTATCAACCGATATTTCAACGGATTTCCCCCCTTCCATTTTTAATGAAATTTTCCCATCGTCTCTATATGTTCTTTGCCTGTTTTCCAACAAAATATATTCGTTGTTGTTTATTGGGATTTTCACTATTTGCGGGGTAGTGCCACATTTGTCATAACCTGCGGCGCAAATTTCAACGCTCTCTTTTTTATTGATTTCCTTTGGCACTGACCACCCTTTGTATGCTCTCATCCACGCGCTTGGCAGGCTGGGGAAAAATCCATTTCCAGCATTGCTGCCTGCAAAATCCATTCCGTCAAAATATCCAAGTCTTGAAAAGCCTTTCACAACATCGTAAGAATAGGGGAGCCCAAGTTCGCGTCCTATTTGGCTTGTTATTGTTCCGTTAATGCCCCAATACAAACCGTCTTGGGAAGCGGTTTCGCTAACCACCATCACAGAGGTTATTGTGTCTCCGTCTTGAACCTTAAACCCTCGCCAAAAATCGCCCCAAGATGTATCGACATAAGCATCTATAAAATCGCCCGGGGTGTTTGCACCGCGGCTGCCCAAGGTTCCGCCATCAACAAGACGCGAAGCTCCCGCGTGGACTATCAAAATAGACCTTTCTTTGGAAGGGGAAAGTGGGTTTGCAGGGTCTTCTTTTGCGAGTTTTAAAACATCATTCACAAAACTAGCATAATCCACTGCTCTTGAAGAATCGAACTCTGCTAGTTTTTCTCCTTTTTTGCGGCTTCGGTTGTAGTCTATTATGTGTTTAGATAGTTTGTAGGGTTCTTTGCTTTTAGGATAAACTTCTGCATTTATTGAAACCTTGTTATCGCTTGCCTTTTTAAAATAATTCTCTGCAAATTTTATATGGCTCTTCCAACGCTCCTCATTATCATTTGCAAATGTTCCGTCTCCTGTGGTTAAGGAATTATTAGGTTCTTCTTTTTTGAACTCAACCCTCAAAATGCGAATGTCAAGTGTTTCTGCTGCAAAAATATAAATGTTAGCAAAAAGCAATACAAGTATAAATATAAATACTGACTTATATTCTTGCATTTTATACCGACTTCTTGAATTCGTCTTTTTCAGATGCACTGAGTACCTGTTCCAAGGTAGTTACGCCAGTTAAGGCTTTTTCCATACCGTCCATACGCAGCGTGTTCATACCTTGCGTCATGCACACTCTTTTTATTTCGTCACCGCTCGCTCTCCTTAAAACCAAGTTGCGGACTTCTTCGCTTGGAACCAAAAATTCATAAATTCCGGTACGACCTTTATAACCTGAGTTCTCGCACCTATTGCAGCCTTTGCCTCTGTAGAATTTAATATGCGGAGGAATGTGTAAATCTTTTCTAACCTCTGGGTCTATGTTAGGGTCTTCTTCTTTGCAGTTGGGGCAAATTCTGCGCACAAGTCTTTGAGCCAAAACGCCTTTTATTGCAGTTGCCACAAGGAAGGGTTCTAGCCCCATTTCTAGCAAACGGGGGAAGGCGCCGGCTGCATCGTTTGTGTGAAGGGTGCTGAACACTAAATGACCCGTCAAGGCGCTTTCTATTGCCATACTCGCCGTTTCTTTATCGCGCATTTCGCCTATCATAATAACATCGGGATCTTGACGGAGGATAGCCCTTATTCCAGAAGCAAAGGTAAAACCTGCGGCATTGTTTATTTGCCCTTGATTAACTCCTTCTATGTTCATTTCCACAGGGTCTTCCATAGTGGTTATGTTTATGGTGCTATCTAATATGCGGCGAATGGCAGCGTAAAGGGTTGTTGATTTACCAGAACCCGTTGGGCCAGTTACAAGCAAAATTCCGTTTGGCAAGTGAATTGTATAATCCAATTCTTTAAACACAGATTCTCTAAAACCCATTTGGGCAAGTTCTATTTGACCCGAATTTGGGTCTAATATACGCATAACTATTTTTTCCATCACCCCTCTTTTGCGTAGAGAGATTGGGAAAGAGCTAACACGCAAATCTACTTCCTTGCCGCGAAAACGCACGGTGAAACGACCATCCAAGGGCTTACGTTTTTCTGCAATATCCATACGAGACAAAAGTTTTACCCTAGACAAAATTTGAGGCATTAAGCGAGCAGGTATTGGCGGCATAACGCTTAAATCGCCGTCTATGCGAATGCGGAGTTTTAAAAAAGTTTCTTGGGGTTCTAAATGTATATCAGAGGCTTTGCGTGCAATGGCATCTTGGATAATGGAGCTAACCAATTTAACGACTTGCTGTCCTTCTTCGTCTGATAGTTGGTCTTCATTACTGGACTCCTCTTCTTTGTTTACGGTTTGCAGGTCTTCGGATTCGTTGAGCTTGGAAAGCTCTTTCATAGCCTCGCCGCTCGCGTGTCCCATGTAAATTCTGTTTATCGTTTCTTGAATGTCTTTTTCACTTGCCATCACAGGATTTATTTCTTTTTGGACTTTAAATCTTATGTGGTCAATGGTTCTTTGGTTGCTTGGGTCGTGCATGGCAAGGGTTAAGGTTTTGCCCATAACCGCAAGAGGCACAACTTTATATGAACGGCAAAAATCCTCTGGCAAAAGATGCGTGACTTCTGGTGAAACGGATATTTCGTTTAAATTTGCTGTTGGAATTTCGAGCTGTGCAGAAAGTATTTCTATCAAGCGCTCTTCGGTCATAAAACCGAGCTGCATAAGCATTTTGCCAAGACGCAGCCCCGTTTTTTTTTGCTCTTCAAGTGCTTTGTCGCGCTGTTCTGTAGTTATGTAATTTTTTTCTACAAGCAATTCGCCTATGCGTTTGTGTTCCTTATGCTGCAATTGTTCGCCGAGTATAAGGGTCATTTGCTCTTCGCTAACAAAGCCAAGACGCGTTATGATTTTGCTTATGTGTAAACCGGTGCGTTTTTGTTCCCTGATTGCGTGGGCTAATTGATATTCGTCTATCAGTCTTTTTTGTAAAAGAATTTGCCCAATGTGCAATCTAGGATCTGCCATTCATTACCTCATTTCGTTCTATAAACTCCATACAATTCTACAAACTCGTGTTGGTCGAATTTTTTGGATTTGAGGCTGCCATTTTTACCTTCGCTGTACTTTATTTGCCAGAAGAACTTGGTGACTGCCACATAAGCACCGGTTCCCACAAACCTATTTTTGTTGGTTTTCAAATCCCAGGCCAAATAGAAACTGTACTCGTTGCCTAAGCAATTATCTCCATAGAGGTAGGCACTGTTCCCTACTTGACTTGACTGGAAAACTTTGTCTGTGCAATTTGCCACAACAGGGTTTCTGTGTGCAGTGTAATTGCCGAGATTTGTGTGATAGTACACGCTAGCATTCAAACTTATGGCTTTGGCAATATTACCCTTATCTATCTTATTGCCAAACTCGTCTCTGCAGTCGCGTTCAGGATACTCAGGATCAGAGCAATAAGCCAAAAATTCTTCCACTTCGTCTTTTTTAATTCCAGAGAAGACAGCTCCTACAGAACTCGGATAGTTCCCCCCAGCCTCTTTTGCATTCGTGCCTTTGGGTACGGGCAAAAATTCCGTAACATTGCCTTTGGTGGTGTCGTATAAATAGTCATTAGCCCATCTTTTTGCTTCATCACTCATCCAAGCGGCGCAGTTTTCTCTTCTGTTGTGTCCTGGGATTTGGCATAATTTCTTTAAATCCGTGAAAACCCCTCCAAACGGCGGGTCTTCAGGAGTTGTCTCTTTGCCTATTCCCGCTATTACCACTTTATCTTGCTCATAGCGGTTCTTTCCGGTTATAAGCACACCTCTTTCCCTAGGATTTGCACTATTGCCTGCTGCATCGTAGAACACATCTAATCCACCCTTAGAAGAAGGCGGGCGAATTTTTACCCAGTCGTCTGCTTTTGGCATACGAGTTGTTTCATCTTCATTTATTTTGTAAGCGTAGTAAATCAACTCAACAGAGTTATCGCCTTTGATTGCACCCTCATAGTATTCTTTTGGCTCGGGTTTATTGTTTGGCGTATAGAATGCGGAAGTGGAAACATCTTCGCTATTTGTTTTATCTTGGGGCAGTTCCCAGGTTTTCCAATTTAAGTTATCCCATTTCAGGCTACGTCTGTCGCTTTCAGCAATGCCCTTTCCTTCGGAGCATTTGGATTTTGGCTGCTGGCTATATTCAAAACAATAGCTGAATGGATTTTTAGTTGCAAAGAAATTATTTTTGTCTGCTCCCGGAGCTGCAAATATAGGCTCAGACAAAGTGACCACTACCGATTCACGGCAAGCATTGTCTTTGCTTGTGCCGCACTTTTTATTGTTTTCTACCGAGTACGTAGCTCTAACCACAATTGGCGGAACTCTATCCAACACCTCTGCATCATAGCCTTCGTCTCGCCACATAAACGCAGCAGGTGGGCACGGCCTTCCTGGTATGCACTGGTTTTGGTTATAGAATGGCGTGTAGCTTGCAACCTTGCCACTTCCTGAATTGTAGCCAGCGGTTGCGATATTTTTGGAGAAAACCGTGATTGAATCTGATATAACTATAAGGCTATCGTTCTTTTTTAAATTTAAATACTTTTCCCAGTACGTACGATTTTTCTTAAAGAAAGCATCGTTGTACAGATTATCCCTAACATAATTTCCATTTTTTAGGTTATCTATGGTATAATCAGGATGGTGGAAAGCCACGGTATATCCTTGTTCCCAAGTGACCTCTATGAGAATAGGCAACAAACTGTCTGCAATTTTGTCGTCAATCATAAAAGGCTTGCCAAATTTAATTTCCAAACTGTCTCCAAAACCATCGCCATTTCTATCGTAAAGTTTGCTAAACAAGGGCATAGGAATAGGTGCATCTCTGAATTGCAGGCTATCCCATTTTGCAAAAGTATATTCTTTGCTAGGCCCGATAATATGCCACTGGGCATAATCTTTGCCTTCAACAACCTCTTGGCCTTTGATATAAATGGTTTGCCTTCCGTTCTCTATTCTGAGTGGCTCGCCTTTAACAATGCCCTCTGAATTACCCTCAGTGTTTACATAGCTCTTTTGTGAGATAGGGAATGAGCAGTGACTGCAAAACGCAAATCTTGGTGGCGTTTTTCTGCTAGCTGTATCGTGAGCCGTAACATATACGGGCAAAGATTCGCCAACAAAAGGAGGCAATTCATCCCATATTGTGTATCCACTAGCAGAGCCGAAGTTTCTGGGATTAACAAAATCAAAACCGTCATCTGCTCTGGTGAATCTAAGACGCGGCTGATAGATGCTCAGTTTCATAGATGGTGTTTCGTCTGAGGCTGGATTAGCACCGCTCAAATTTATCTCCAGTGTTTGCTCACCCATTTCATAACTACCCTTTACCCACACAGTATCTATTCCACTTTGAGGAATTTTGCGTGGGAAACTCGCTAAGGTGGTGTCTTCGTGGCTAACTGAATAAATATCTATGTCATCTAAGCTAACACCAGATATTGATAGGGAATATCTTATGTCGTCTGTGGGGTCTAATTCCCTTTCATCAAAGGTTTTATGTTTTTCTTCCCAGCTACCAATAGCTACGTAAATGGGTGATAATTTGCCAGCGATTACAGACTGCTCACTTTTTGTGGTATCTCCATAAGCATCTAACAATGCATCTCCAGCATTCACCAATTTACCCCAAATTATGCGGGCATTTGTTGGGCCTCTGAACTTGTCTATTTGGATTGGTTTGTTGGCAGTTGGCTTGCCGTTTTCTGTTAAGCGAGCATACACAACCCAACTTCCAGAGGGTATATCAACCTTGTCTTGTGATATTTGATTTCCATCGCACTTGTAGCGCCCTCCGCAGCTATAAACCGCCTTATCTATAGTAATGCCGCTACCCGCACCAACTCCATCTTTTGCAAGGCAGGTGAAGGTATTGCCAGTGCCTTGACATGTGGCTCTTTGGGATCTGCTTCCAGTTGGGGGTTGAGATAGGTATAGGGTGTCATTGGTGCTACGGTTTACCATATAGAAATCCACATTGTAGTTTCCGTAGCTATTATTTAAAAGACCTTCGCCGCAAAATTCTTCTCTTTTGCTGCTACCTGTTCCGCTCATTTTGCTGGCGCAATCATTTCCGCTGGCAAGGCCTGCGCACATGGCATTGTCTGTACGTGCGGGGTCGCTGAAGAAGGTGCTTTTTTGAGTTATATACATATTGGTACTTACACGCACATTTGATTGCGTTCCCATACGCTCGCAAAAGAATATGTCTATAGGGTATGTGCTACCTGCCTCAAGAGGTACAGGAGTTTTTATTGTATCTAAATCTACATAACCAGGAGCCGGCATATGAATACCGCCTAAATCTATAACGAGCTGGTTATTTATAAATATCCAAATATCATCATCGCCTCTGAAAAGGAATTCCTGCCCTTTTTCATAAGTGAATTCCGCATGGCTTTCAAAGCAGAAGCTTAGATTGGCATTATCCTTCTTTACACCCGTAAACCCTGGCCTGCCTCGTGATGAATTAGGGCTATCGCAACCATAAGTAGCAGCACCACTAGCATTAGTAAAATAAGTGGAGTGATTTGTTCCATCTGCAAAACGAGTGCGGTCAAAGGCTGCAACACCAGTGTATGTAGTGTCTCTCCAAGTAACTGGTGCCAAATTATTAAGCTTAGTAGCATCCATAATCTGAAAACAATTTGCCGAGTATTCCTTATTGCAATCAGGGCAATCCGTATAGTCTGCAGTGGTGCCATCTGGGTCTATGCCATATGCTTTTTCTAAATTGTAAGGGTAAAAACCGCCTACCAAATTTCTGCCATTATCTGCTCCTGCTGCTGGATTTGCTGGGGTACGCATTCTATCACTGTCAAATTCCCAAGATCCATTTGTAGCCCTGTCAAAGGGCATATCGTAGCATCTAGGTATGTTAGATATTTTTCCATCTAAAACCCCTTTGGGGGTAAAAGCTGCGTTGAAAGATGCCTCGCTTATCCAATTTGCATAGCCGTTTGCTGCCACAAATGTAGGTTTTTTTGTTACTGGGTCTAAGGTTGGAGCCACTATTCCCCTTCTTATTCCATTATTTGCGGTTGAGGGTGCAGTATAGGTACCACTGAAGCTCTTATTAACCGAGTTATCCGTATCATAAATAAAAGCTGCCATTTTATACGAGCATCTACCTGCGGCTTCTTCGCCCAAAGTATTAGGAGGTTCAGCAGTTCTAAACACAAATCCCTCGTCGCTGTTTGGGTCTTGATAAAAATAAAGTGAGGTAGCCGTTGTTCCAAAACTTGTTTTTAATGGAATCCATTCAGATTCAGGGTTGGTAGGGTCGGCTCCTGTGCCATGCATATCAAATTTGTCTATTCCTTTGGAGCCAAGGTAAATCATAATATTTTCTGGAACAGCATCTCTAGAGGCATATGTCTTTTTGAACCAGCCGCACCTAGTATGGACATTCATCAATACCGTGTTTTGCCCGTCATAGATATAACTACTGCCAGCTATCCACCTATCATTATCTGGAGGCAGAAAATAGAACGTAACTTGTTGTGCAAAAAGCGCTTGGCATCCAAAGACTAGGATAGCCAACATCCTTTTTAAACAAACGGAATTTTTCATAGTGGTACCTCAACTATAAATATATAAAATTATTGAGGCTTTGGGTACGTTCAGCTACTAGTTCACCAAAGCGAAGCCGAAATGAACAAAGAATATCACAAAAAAACGGCTTTAATGCGGATGAAAGGACTTGAACCTTCATGCTGTTGCCAGCACTAGAACCTGAATCTAGCGTGTCTACCAGTTCCACCACATCCGCATATAGCCACATCCCCACATCCGCATATATCCTAAACTAGGAGTCCTAATATAGAAAAATTTACTACTTTGCTTTTGCAATGGCTAAAATTCGTGAAATGTTCAATCAAATACACAAAAGATACGATATGCTCAATCATTTGATGTCTGCAGGGCGGGATATTGCTTGGAGAAAGGCTTGCTGCAAAAAATTGCCGCAAAAGAAAGAGGCTGTTGTGCTGGATTTGTGCGGTGGAACGGGGGATTTTTCGCTTTCTTACTTAAAAAGGGCAAAAAATTGCAAACTTCCAATAGTTGGCGACTTTGCAGAAAAAATGCTTGGAGTGGCAGCTAAAAAAAGTTCGGATTTGGTTCCTGTTCAAATGGATGCAACGCAAATACCGCTTGCAAACGGCTCTGTGGATATTATTTTGAACGGTTTTGGAATGAGAAATATCCAAAATTTGGATCTGGCTTTAAGCGAGGCTTTTAGGGTGCTGAAAAAAGGCGGCTATTTTGCCACGCTTGATTTTTTTAAGCCGGAAAAAAAAATTGCGAAACTATTTTACCAAAGAATTTCGCCGCTTGCAATTCCCTTTGTGGGTATGCTATTCAGCAAGCGCAACGCCTACCGCTATTTGGTGATATCCATTTTGAGTTTTTTAAACCCTGTGGATTATGCGGCAAAAGCTAGAAATGCAGGATTTACCCTGCGTAGCATAAGCTCATTAGACGGCGGGCTTGCTCATATTGTTATTTGCGAGAAAAAATGAAAGACTCCCCGATAATACTTGGCATAACGGGTGCATCTGGTGCTATATATGCGAAGCGTTTTTTGCAGCTGGCAAAAAAAAAGAATTTTGCAGTTGAACTTATCATAACAAAAATGGGCGAAGCGGTGCTAAAGCACGAGGCTTGCCATTCTATTTTGCAACACAAAAAAATTCACAGAATAGACGACTTTTTTGCGCCACCCGCAACGGGCAGCTCAAGATATTCAGGTATGGCAATTTTACCTTGCTCAATGGGAACGCTTGGAAGGGTAGCTGCTGGCACAAGTAATAACCTTTTGATAAGAGCCGCAGATGTATGCTTAAAAGAAAATCGCCCTCTTGTGGTTGTTCCAAGGGAAATGCCCTTTAACGAAATACATTTGGAAAATATGTTAAAGCTGAAAAGAGCTGGTGCAATTATAATGCCTGCTTGTCCGCATTTTTACAAGCACCCCGAAAGTGTTGAGGATGTTGTGGATACGGTTGTGGAGAGGGTTTTTAATTCCTTAGTTCTGCGCTAAAACTCTTCTGCAAACGCTTCATAACGGTTTTCGCATAACTCTCAATTTCTTCTGATGTCAAAGTTTTTTTGAACGAGCCTATTACCAACCTAATAGTAACAGATTTTTTCCCTTTTGGAACTTGGTGCCCTCTATACTCATCAACAAAAGATATATCTCTGAGCAAATCTTCTGAACCACCTTTGCCTGCGATAACTCCGCGTATTTCTTCCCACTTAACCGATAAATCAAAGAGCATGGATATATCGTATTCTGTTATTGGATATTCTGGGAGATGCACAAATTTGTTCGTTCTAGAAGGATAAGGTTTTAGCAAATCGATATCAATTTCAAATATAATCACTGCACTGTTTTTTATTCCGCAATCAAGGGAGGCTTTTTTTGACAAGAGTGCCAAATTGCCTATTCTCTCGCCTCCGTGGAGAATACCCAGCCACACAACGCCGTCTGCCCATACAGGTTTTTCAACTTTCTCAAATGTTATAGGTTCTATATGCACGCAGCGAGGCAAGTAATGGATTATTCCCTTTGCTTTTCTGAAAAGGGTGTTCACATCACCAGAACCTCCAACAAAAGCTCCGGCAATATTTCTGCGCTGGAGAGGGAGCGATTCACGCTTGTCATATACCGCTTTGAAATCTTTATTGGAAAACACTTGGGCAGATTCAAAAATTGCAAACTCGTTAAAGAAGCGCAAGTTTCCTTCAATCGCTTTGCAGAGGTTTGGGAGTAGCGATGAGCGAATATAGCGTTCATTTGGAGAAGGAGGCATAGATAAGGATAGCATATCTTTGTTGCCAGGGAATAGAGCGTTTACGTATTCGTCTGTCATCCAAGGATATGTGAAAATCTCTTGCATGCCACATCTGATAGCCAAGTATTCTCTGCTCTTTCTGTCTATGTCAATATCTAACTGATTTATTGCGCCGCCAAATGTAGTTGTTATGGGCGTGGGTTCAAAGTTTTCGTAGCCGTGCAAGCGGGCTACTTCTTCCATAATATCATCGGGTATGGAAATATCGCCTGTGGAACGCCACGTTGGTACAATGACGTGCATGTTGCTTTTGTCAAAGCTAACTTTAAAACCGAGGCGTTCCAACTTACAAGCTATATCATCGTTTGGAATGTGTTTGCCAAGTCGTTTTTCCAGCCAGTCCAAAGAAACATCTATCTCTTTGCCCTTTAAATGTTTTGGATAACTATCGCGAAATCCCGTTATGGATAATTTGGGGAAAAAGTCTGCAAACATCTGCATAGCGAGGGAGAGTGCAATATCGCATCTCTCAGGGTCTATTCCTTTTTCGTACCTGATGGCTGCTTCTGTGCGCACTTCATAGCGCATAGCGGTATGCCTTATGCCTTTGGAGTCAAAGTTTGCAATTTCAAGTATCACCTTAGTTGTTTTGGGAAGCACAGAATCTTTGCTACCACCCATTACACCAGCAAGCCCAACGGAGGCTTCGTCATCTGCTATAACCAAATCGTTTGCAGAAAGCGATAATTCTTTGCCGTTCAATAACAAAAGTTTTTCTGATTCTTTGGCACGGCGCACGGTTATGTGCCCTTCAATGTTATCCGAGTCAAAGGCGTGTGTGGGTTGCCCAATTGCGAGCATAACGTAGTTTGTTATATCCACAATAGCATTTATCGGGTGCATACCAACTCGCCATATACGGCTTTGTATTTTGAACGGCGATGGTTTTATGGAAAGTCCTTCAATTTTAACGCCTATATATCTTGGACTGCGCTCGGTATCTTCTAAAGTTATTTCTAAATCCGGTACAGATTTCGGAGTGAATGGCGCAAATTCTTTTAGAGGCAAGTTATAGAGTGCAGAAATTTCCCGCGCAATGCCGTAATGCCCCCAAAGGTCTGGGCGGTTTGTAAGTGATTTGTTGTCTATTTCCAAAATAACATCGTTCAAGTCAAGAGCCTCTGCAACATTTGTGCCTGCTGTTGCATCAAAGGCAGAGAGGTCAACAATAGTCGCTTCTTCTGTGGCACCGAATAAATCTGCAAGCCCAATCTCCGAAGATGCGCAAATCATTCCATAGCTTTCAACTCCGCGTAATTTTGAGATTTTTATCTCCACAGGTTCTCCTGCTCCGTGCCAACGAACCATTGCGCCCGGGCAAGCAACGGCAACCTTCATGCCTGCGTTCAAATTGCTGCCTCCGCAAACAATTTCTTTTATTTGTCCGCCGCCTATATCTGTTTTGCATATCCTGAGTTTGTCTGCATTTGGGTGGGGGAGAACCTCGTTCACCACGCCAACTATGATATTGCTGAAATTCTTGCTCAATTCAGTTATGCCTTCCACTTCCACCGTAGACATTGTTAGGTCGTAAGCTATGCGTGATAGTTCCAGATCTTCTGGTATTTTTACATAATCTTTTATCCAATCCATTGATAATTTCATATCCTTCTCCTACCTGAACTGCCTCAAAAATCTCAAATCCGCGCTGTGAAATAATCTAACATCATCAACTCCATAACGCATCATAACCAAGCGGTCTAAACCTATATTCACATAAAATCCGGTGAACTCGTCTGGGTTTAAGCCCCCTGCGCGAAGCACATTTGGGTGCGGGGTACCGCCCGGCATAATCTCTATCCAGCCAACGTGTTTGCAAACACTGCATCCGCTTCCGCCACACACAAGGCAGCCCATATCTATTTCAAACCCAGGTTCAACAAAGGGGAAAAAACCAACTCGCATCCTAACCGGCACATCTCTCCCAAATACCTTGGATAAAATGCTTTTAATCATAACCTTGCCCGCAGAAAATGTAAAATCGCGGTCAACTATCAACGCTTCATATTGGAAAAATGCCCTTTCGTGACGTGCATCTGTGGTTTCGTTGCGGTAAACTCTCCCTGGGTAAACAAAACGGTATGGGGGTTTATGCGTTTGAAGATAGCGCACGCTTGCTCCGGTTAAATGCGGACGAAGGCAGAGCCTTTTGCCACCGCGCTCGGTGTCGTGCCCTGCAAGCCAGTAAGTGTCCATGCTCTCTCTTGCGGGGTGGTCTGGAACAAAGTTCAAATTATCAAAGGCATAGAGTTCGCTTGTTATATCGGATTCTTGGAATATCTCAAATCCCATTGAACGGAAGGTGTCGTTTAAGTCGTAGCACATTTGGGTAATGGGGTGCAATGCACCGTCAAGAGGCGGCACTCCCGGAACTGTGAAATCAAAATCTGGGGGAATTTCAGATGCTTTTAAGCGAATTTCCTCTTCACGAGATTCTATTATAGCGGTTAAATTTTCTTTTACAACATTGGCTGCTTTGCCAATTTCTGGGCGCAGAGAAACGTCAATGTGCGGCAATTCTTTTAATATAGTTGTGAGCGTTCCTTGTTTTCCAAGCAAAGATGCTTTCACATCTTGTAATTCCGCAACGGTTTTTGCCGCCTCAATTCTCGCTTTGCCGTCTATTAGCATAGCATCTAATTTATCTTTCATAGATATATCTCCAATGCGAATATAGTAAATTAATTTTTCTACATTATCCAATGAGGTAAATATATGGCAACGGAAACAGAGGTTTTGGCAAATGAGACGGAAATAGCGAATGCCCTGAATGTTTTTGGGCTTGGTAATTTCGTGCCTGGTGTGCTAGATGAAATAGAAATGAACAAAAGATTTAAGAAAAGCCTAGAGCAAGACGATAGGGGGGAAACATTCCCTATAGAGCAGCTTGAAAAACAATTTATGAAAAATCTTAAAAATGGCTACTATTGCAAATAGTGAAATAAAAAGAAAGCCAGCTAGATACACTTTAGATTGTGCAGAAATGCTATATGAAGCGGTTATCTACTATTCAAACAATTCACCAAAGAAAGCGGAAAGAATGGGTAAAAAATTCTTTGAGATAATACGCATATTGGAGCTAATGCCAGAAATAGGGACTAAGTGCCAGAGTGGAATGAGAAAAATGCTTTTAGGTAAGTTCCCCTATTACATCTATTACAGAATAAAAACCGACCACATAAGCATTGTAGGAATTTGGCACACGAGCAGAGGAACGGCGTTTAAAGATAATTGAGAAATAGAGCATCCCCCCGTTAGCCCTGCGGGGGGGAACGTTGTGTTAATTGTCCGGTTATGTTTTATATATTTCAGGCGATGAAATACAATTCGGATTTACATCACAGACATTCAATTCGTTTACAAAATTACGATTACGCAAATACAGGTGCGTATTTTGTAACGATGTGTTGCCAAAACCGTGTAAATTATTTTGGGGAAATTGAAAATGAAAAAATGATATTGAATGAATACGGTGATATTGCCCATAATGAATGGAAGAAATTATTGAAATCAATGTAGGGGCGACCCTTGCGGTCGCCCAATCCCACGATCCCGAAACCCCATCCCGCGATGATGCCACCGCAAATGCGAATACAAATGCACACAGGGCGACCGCGAGGGTCGCCCCTACAAAAATTGGGCGTATTATTGGGGCATATAAATCGTTGGTTTTTACAAAATGTTTGGAAATATCAAATCAAAAAAAATATATTTTAGGGAAATTATGGCAACGCAATTATTGGGAACACATAATACGCAACGAAACGGAATACGCGAGGATTGTGGAATACATACGCAACAACCCGATTTTATGGGGCAAAAAACATTTGAATGAAATTTTGCCACAAACATAGATGTTTTATTCTGTTAATTTTTAAATTCTGAAAATTCTGGTTCAGACAAAGGGTAAGTAGCGTATGGGCGTGGGGTTCAGGCAACTTGCATTTCGTGCCAAAATAAGTGCTTTGTGTGCTATGCCTGTACCAAGAGTCAAAAAATAGAATATCTTTCAATATATGAATAAAGTCACCTACTTGATAGCTTGTTTTTCCTTTGCGGTTTTTGCCGCTCTTTTCTACGGCTGCGTGGCAGACGGAGCTGACACCATTGCTTTGCCGGAGAGTTACCTAATTAAGCGAAGTTCAAGCTCTGCGGAAATATCCTCGTCTGGCTCAACGCAGAACAGTTCATCGTCCAGCGACAATGCCGTCTCTTTGTCCAGCGTTAGCAGCAGCGGTGGCATCGCTTGTGCAACTTGGGGAAACTGGGTAGAGAAAATCTCTGCCACTTGCGAAAAAGAAGGCGTGGAAACAAGAACCTGCACAAACGGCGATTCAAGTCCAGAAACTCGCCAGATAGATAAACTTGAGTGGGGAGACTGGGTAATAACAACCCCGGCAACTTTAACTGAACACGGAATAGGATATAGGGATTGTCCCAACGGCAATAGAGATGAAAAAGACGACCTTACGATATGCGGCACAGACCCAAAGAATGTATATGCCCCAGAAGAACAATTCTGCCAAAACGGTACGGTAAAAAACCTCTGCGGCACGGCGACCTATACCGCAGAACAATCTTGCCAAGGAAAAGTTGTTGTGGATAAGTGCGGCAGCGAATGGTATAACTCTTTAACGCAGTTCTGCTACAACAGCAGCAAGTTAGGCAATTTATGTGGCAATAACCCACAAAAATCATACGACCCTGATTTATATGAATGTAAACAAAATTCCAACGGCATATACCTGAAAGGTGGGATTAAAGACAGCAGGGATGGTAAGCAGTACGATGCTGTGTTGATGGGAGCCCAAATCTGGATGGCGGAGAATCTTAACTACGAGACAGATGGTAGCAAGTGCGGTACTTATATTACCGCTACTAGTTCTGGTAATTACAAATTAAGCGATGAAGATACTGAGATTTGCAATATTTACGGCAGATTGTATAATTGGGCAACAGCCTTAGCTTTTAGCCCACAATCTAAGTGCAATGCCAATGAGTGTGAAATATCTGAGAAGCATCAGGGTGTATGTCCTTCTGGATGGCATATCCCCAGCGATGCAGACTGGAATGTATTGATGAAATTCGTCAATCCGAACTGCTCGGACAATAGTGATTGTGCAGGTGCAGGAACTAAGCTAAAGTCAGTGAGCGACTGGAATCCGTATAATGGGATTCCCGTAGGCACGGATGACTATGGCTTTGCGGCTCTGCCGGGTGGCAACGGCAGTCCGAGTGGCGATTACCTCGTTTCCCTAGGTCAAATTGGTCAATGGTGGAGTACTATCCAGTTTGGCCCAAACGCCTACAGCCGGCACATAAATTACAACAGTGATGGTACCAAGTATATGGGCAATTATAAGGCCTCAAGTTTTAGCGTTCGTTGCGTGAGGGATTATATAAATGAATAAAATTACCTGTTTGATAGCTTGTTTTTCCTTTGCGGTTTTTGCCCAAAGTGAAACCGAAAATACTTTCCTAGACCGAACTAACCTCGGCATAAAACTGGGAGTAAATTTACCAAGTATGGTTTACAGCAATGAAAGACTATACGATTATCAGTCTTCAACCTACGCAAACGGCTTGTTTGAGTTATTCGGCGAATATTCCATAATCCCTTCGCTCTCCGTTCGCCCTGGCATTAAATACACAACGCGGGGGCAGCATCTGGACGTGTTTGGTTTTAAGTATGAGTATAACGCCAAATACATTGAGCTAACCTTGCCTGTGGTTTATACATTCCCAACGACTATCAACATATCTCCTTACCTGCTCGGCGGTCCCGTGCTAGGTTTTGTTTGCGGTGGCGATATAGGCTATAGCGAGAGAGGGGAAATAAGCCATAGAACGAAACTTAACAAGAGCAATACCAGCACCAGCTCCTTTGGGCTGTATCTTGGGGAAGGCTTGAAATATACTCTGCCGCCTATCAAAGAGAAGTTTCTAATAGTTCTGGGTTTTGAAGCTGGCTACCATTTTGGGCTTACCGATAAATACAGCGATAAAGAACGTAAAGGGACAGCCGAAGCATTAAACGCAGATGATTACAATATTAAGGGAACACGCAAACATCGTGGACTTGAACTTGGGATAACATTTACCATTCCGCTTGCGAACTTCAAAAAGCCCAAACAGCCCGAACCCGAATCGCTCCTTGTGCCCGAACCCGAACTAGAACCCGAATCACCCCCTGTGTCCGAATCGTTCTCTGAACCCGAACCGGAAGAACCGAGCCACACCGTTGATGAGATAACTAACCAATAGGAGTTTATATGAAAAAACATTTTTTCGCCTTATCGCTTGCAGTTTTTGCCACCCTTTTCTATAGTTGCGTGGCAGACGGAGCTTACACCATTGCTTTGCCGGAGAGTTCGGAGGGCTACTTGGTTAAGCAAAGTTCAAGTTCTGAGGAAATATCCTCGTCTAGCTCAACGCCGAACAGTTCATCGTCCAGCGACAATGCCGTCTCTTCGTCTTCGGATGTTGTTTCTTCCAGCAGCGAGCCGTCTTTGTCCAGCGTTAGCAGCAGCGGTGGCATCGCTTGTGCAACTTGGGGAAACTGGGTAGAGACAACCCCTGCCACCTGCGAGAAAGAAGGCTTGGAAACAAGAACCTGCACAAGCGGCAATTCAAACCCAGAAACTCGCCCGATAGATAAACTTAAATGGGGAGAATGGGAAATAACAACCCCGGCAACCCAAACAATGCTCGCAAAAGGAGAAAGGATTTGCCCCAACGGCGATATAGATAGAGAAGACCTAGCGAGATGTGGCACTGATGCTCTTCTATATGCTCCTGAAGAACAATTCTGCCAAAACGGTACGGTAAAAGACCTCTGCGGAACAGTGACCTATACAGCAACGCATTTCTGCCAAAGCCCAGGTGTTCTGAAACTTCTCTGCGGTTCAGCGACCTACACCGCAACGCAGTTCTGCCAAAGCTCAAATGTTGTGAAAGATTTCTGCGGTTCAGCGACCTACACCGCAACGCAGTTCTGCCAAAGCCCAAATGTTGTGAAAAACCTCTGTGGCACGAAGACCTATAACGCAATGCAATTCTGCCAAAGCCCAGATGTTGTAAAAGATCTCTGTGGAGGAACAGCGACCTATACCGCAGAACAACTTTGTCATGGAAACGTTGTTATTCAATTGGATAAGTGCGGCATCGGATTGTATAATTCTTTAACGCAATTCTGCTACAACAGCAGCAAGGTAGGCAATTTGTGCGGCAATAACCCACAAAAATTATACGACCCTGATTTATATGAATGTAAACAAAATTCCAACGGCATATACCTGAAAGGTGGGATTAAAGACAGCAGAGATAGTGACAAGCAATACGATGCTGTGTTGATAGGAACCCAAATCTGGATGGCAGAGAACCTTAACTACGATGTAAATGGCAGCAAATGTGGCAATGTCAACACCAACACTTTAAGCGATGCAAATACTACTACTTGCGATACTTACGGCAGATTGTATGATTGGACGACAGCCAAAACTGAGAGCATTTGTCCTTCTGGATGGCATATTCCCAGCAATGAGGAGTGGAATAAATTAATGAAATTCGTCAACCCGAACTGCAAAGACAACAGTAGTTGTACAGATGCAGGAACCAAGCTGAAGTCAGCGAGCCATTGGAGTTCTGGTGGTATTACAGGCACGGATGTCTATGGCTTTGCGGCTCTGCCGGGCGGTGTTGGCGATAATGGCAGTTTCGGCAATGTCGGCTACAACGGTTACTGGTGGAGTGCTAGCGAGTACAGTGATGCTAGGTACGCCTACTACCGATATATGAATCACAACAACGTGAACACCCTCTTGAACGCCGCTGGTAAGAGCTACTTGTTTAGTGTTCGTTGCGTGAAGAATTAATTGTCTGAACGTCTGAATCACGATGGCTAGGGTGAAAAAATTGGAGCATCCCCCCGTTAGCCCTGCTGGCGGAAAAAACGGGGGGAGGAATTATGATTTCGTTAGAAAGCATAATTCAGGGGGGGTGTTTAGTAATGAGCGAAGCGAACCGTTTGCGAGGAGAAGCTAACCGCGAGAGCTAGCGAGTAAGTAACGTATGGGCGTGGGGTTCAGACAAATTTTTGTATATTTATATTTATGCAACTAATAATAGACATTCCCAGTTCTAAAGCTTCTTTTGCACGAGATGTCCTCAAAAGCCTCTCTTTTATCAAGGGGGTAAAACCCTTGCCTATAAAGAAAGCAAAAACCAAAGAGACAAAGTTAAACTTGTCTCACGAGGTTGAGGAATTATACGGCATATTTGAGGGCATAAATGCCCCAAATAAAAAAGACATTAGATACCGCCCTTGCTTGCAGGATTAATTTTCTACAATAATTAAATAACTCTCTAAAATTTGTATTTGCATTTTGTGCCAGAATACGTGCTTTGTGTGCTTAAATGTCAAAGTGACTCTATCCATTCAAAACCCATTTCTCCAAGTTCAACAATTCTATCCCTTCATTGTTAAATTCAAATTCGTCTGTGGTAAGCAAAATTTTTTTGTAATTGTCTTTTATTTTCTTTAACGGGTTTAGTTCTCTGGCAAGAGTAGCCTCTTCTTTCGCGGTGTAGGCAACTTGATAATATTCCATTTCGCCACTATGTTTTTGAACAACAAAGTCTATCTCGCTTTCTTGCGCTTTGCCTGTCCATATTTTTCCACCTCGCCTTAGCAATTCAAAATAGACAACATTTTCCAAACAATGCCCTATATCATCTCGCCTTTTTTGCCCTATAAGATGCCGCCTTATGCCCAAATCAACAGCATAGTATTTTTCTTGCGTTGCAAGCTGCTTTTTCCCTTTAATGTCAAATCTGCTTACCTCATATATCAGGTAGCTGTCTATAAGTGCTTTGATATAGCGTTCTACGGTTTTATTGTTTATTTTAATTCCATTGCTGGCTAGTTTGTTAGATATGTTATTGGGCGACAAGGGGCTACCTATATTTGCAAAAACGAATTTGGCTATGTTTTGAAAATCTCTTTTATCTCTTATTTCCAGCCTCTGAAAAATATCTTTTTCCAAAACGGTGGAATAGATGTTTTTTATATAGGCGTTTGCAAAGTCGCTGTCTTGGATTTCTTCTCCGGCTATAACTGGAAAGCCGCTACTGAAAATGTAGGATTCCACTAAATTTTTGTATTTGTTTTTTTTGTTAAATTCAAAAAATTCCTTGCAAGAAAACGGAGTTACATTTATGGTTATGTATCTTCCGCTTAGAAGCGTTGCCAATTCTCCTGATAGCAATCTGGCGTTTGAGCCAGTTATGTATAAATCTATATTTTCAATTATTTGAAGACCATTCAGCAATTTTTGAAACTCATTTAATTCTTGGATTTCATCTATAAATATATAATTCATTTTTCCATTAGCCAAATTTGAAATTGCAATGTCGTAATGCTCTCGCCAGTTCGTTATGGCATTTATTTTAGGGTCTTCAAAATTGTATTGCTGAATTTGCCGCTTGCCTATTCCACTTTTTACCAGTTCGTCTGCAAACATTTTCAAGGTAGTTGATTTCCCTGAACGGCGAACACCAGTTAATACTTTTATCACGGGTTTATCTTTGGAGCTTGACAGCAAATCCATTATATTCTCTCTACGCAATAAATTCATAAAAACCTCTAATACCAAAACTTACAAAAAAATAAAGTTTCGGTATTACGAATACGAAGCTTAAATTTCGTGCCAGAATTTGTGCTTTGTGTGCTATACACGTTGTAAAATGTAAAATACCACACCTCCACCGCAAATTTTTCTACATTACCACAAATATGACATTTGGCATTCCTAATTTTATAGGTGATTTGGTGCGGCAGTATTCGCCACTACCAGAGTTGGCACTCGCGATAAATGTGATTTTGGCGGTGATTGCCGTTTTAGCCGTGGGAATAGGCTCCGCACCTATTTTGATTTATATGGAACGCAAGGTGTGCGCACATGTGCAGTGCAGGCTTGGTCCCATGAGGCTCGGCTGGCACGGGGTTTTGCAAACCGTGGCGGATGTTACAAAGTTGCTTTTCAAAGAGGTTTATTCACCAAAAGGCGTGGACACAATAGTCTATTATTTAGCACCTATGATTTCCCTAACCGCACCTTTTTTCACATTGGCTTTGATTCCTTTTGGCGAAAAATGGCAGGTTATAAACCTGAGTTTTGCCGTGCCCGCCATCATAGCCATAAATGGACTGGGGCTTTTCGCCATTCTTTTGGGTGGCTGGGCATCCAACAACAAATATTCGCTCCTGAGTGCATTGAGGAGCGGAGCGCAGATGATAAGCTACGAGGTTTCGCTTGCATTAATTATGCTTTTTGTTGTGGTGATTTCCGGCAGCGCGTCTTTGAACGATATTGTAGCCGTGCAGAGCGGCACGGTTTTAAATTGGTGGATTATAAAGATGCCCGTTTTAGGGCTTGTAGTTTTTTTGGTGTTTATGTGCGTAAGCACAGCCGAGCTTAACCGTGCTCCTTTTGATATTGCAGAAGCGGAGCAAGAACTAACTGCTGGTTTTCACACGGAATATACGGGAACGGCTTTTGCCATGTTTTATTTAACCGAATACATAAATATAATAGGTGCTTCCGCGCTTGGTTCTATTTTCTTTTTAGGTGGCTGGCATGCGCCGTTGATAGGCGTAGAAAGCGTTGATAAAGTTCTTTTGGCAATTCCTGATTTGGTTTGGATGTTCGCTAAAATTTATTTCTTGATTTGGCTCTATATGATGTTCCGCTGGACTTGGCTAAGACCGCGCGTTGACCAGCTCATGAACTTTGAGTGGAAATTTTTGCTGCCATTGAATTTGATTTTGCTTGGGCTTGGAGCTTTGTTCATAGCTATGGGTTGGATTTTATGATGACTGCATCCAAATATTTTCACGCCGTTGTAACGGGTCCAATCAGCTTGCTGAAAGGAATGTCCGTTACACTTAAATATTTTCTCAATCCTAAAAAAATAGTTACTGAGCAATATCCAGAAAATAAGGCAACGCTTAAAATGCATGAGCGTTTCAGGGGCAGGGTAGAACTCATTCACAATGAACAGGGTTTACATTCATGCACCGCTTGCGGTATATGCGAAAAATCTTGCCCCAACGCTTCTATAAATGTGCTTTCAACAAAAAGCATAGCTGGCAAAAAGGTTTTGGGTAAATATCTCTACCGCATGGATTCATGTACCCAATGCGGGCTTTGTGTGGAGAGCTGCCCGTTTGGCTGCCTTAGAATGGCGCACGATTTTGAAATGTCTTCTGTGGACAGACAGACATTCAATATGGTTTTAAATAAAACAGAAGGGCAGGGCTAATAATTCAGCCCGATTTTTTCAAACGCTGCTGCTAAATTATCTCCAAGCGGCTTGAAAATAATGGCACCTGCGCCTAGCTGCAATATTTTAGTTTGTGCATCTGGTGCAAGTTTTGGGATTGCCATAATAATTTTGCAACGAGATTTAAGGTCAGGTTTATTCTCTAATGCGGTTAGAAATTGAAGCCCATTTAAATCAGGAGTTTCCAAATCATAGATGATAACGCAGAGTTTTTTTGAATTATTGATTTTTGCAAAAGCCTCATTTCCTTTATCGGTGACAAATGCGTTATTGACACCTTTTTTCTGCAACCATTGCGGCAGAAGTTTTTTGGAAGGAAAATCTTGCAGCACCCCATAGAAATCAAAAAGGAGTTTTACCTCCAAACGATGAAGTTCAATCATAAGGTCTTTCATATCGTTTAATGTGCTTATTTTTTCCAGAGCTGCCATAAACTTACACCACTCCCTTCATTATTGCCATTTTTTGAAATTCATTATTTTCCGATAGCGCAAGAGGACCTTTCATGTGCGTATTGCTTGTATAGCGGGAAAATGGCGAAGCAATCACAACATCGGCTTCCAACATTCCGAGTACTTTTGCCTTTACCGCTTTATTTTCAAGAACAATTCGGTCAAATTTCGCTACTAGGCTGTCAAACTTTTGCCGTTTCTGTATGAATATTTGCAAATTCGCTATATCTTGCAAAAGTTTTTTGCCTTCTTCTTCGCTTATGGATTCCGCTTTATTCCAGATTTTATACCTATCAAAAATTGCGCTCACTTCTGCCATAACGATATTTATTTGCTCCTTTGCTTTTTCTTGGCGGTAATGCGTGCGTATGTTTACGATTGTTTTAACTCCGGTCTCGGAACCCAAACCTCCACATTCAACGCCTTTGAGCGCTATTGCAACTCCGCCTATAAGGGAACCGCCTATACGAAGTTCGCCAAGGCAGTTTATTTTTGAATGTAAAATATCTTTTGTCACAAGGATATCGCCATCGGCAGTAACGGTAGCTGAACTGATAAATTTTGCCGCTATATATGAACCAGAGGCAATCTCGGTTTTTTCTTTGCCTTGAATACCACCTGCACATTTGATATAGCCTTTAGCCTTTACTGTTGCGCCGGATATAAACCCGTTTACCACAACATTCTCTTCAGATATAATTTCAAAGCCTTCCGTAACATTGCCATGTATAATAACAGTTCCGGGGAAACTTATGTTGCCTGTTGATAAATTCACATCGCCTTGCAAAACATAAGTTCGACGAATCATAATTACATTGTCTTGAATACTTGGAGTTCCAGCAGCGGTAACAGTGATTAACTCGTCTTTTTCTTCTGCTCCTTCTCCTAAATAGAACTTAGCTTTTTCACCGGGCTTGGCTTTTATTACAGTTCCTCTAACATCCATTCCATCTTCACCTTCTGTGGGCGGAACTATAGATGCCAAAACATCACCTACATTTACCAAAGTTACTTGCATGGAATTTTTAAAATCTATAGAATCTTCTTTGGCGTCAGCTATAAATTGTGGCTTTGCGCTCATATCAACCATATACTCAAGATAGCCGTTTTTGCCATCGGTTGGTTTTATGCCTTTGGCTATTGTAGTCTCAATCGGGGTTGCGCTCAATAACTGCTTCTCAATGGCTTTTTCATCTAATTCTACTTTTATATCTTCTCTTTTGCAAGCCTCAACAACATCTTCAAATGTAGTCAATGCGCCTTCGGTAACCTGCCCAAGCGGATATAGTTTAACTTCCATTTGGTCTTTTGAAATCGCTATTTTAAAATGAATCACCTTTGAAGACTGTTTGGTCTCAGCTTCAATAGGCTCATCAGCAAAATCATCGTCCAAGCTGTTCATTGAACATTTCCTTCTGCATCGTCATCTTCTATAACTGGTTTTGCAACCATATTTCTGCGACCGTGCATCATTTTGGAGCGGTCAAACTCCATTCCAGCTTCTTCGCCATTGTTGTTCGCCACAGGGCTAATGGGAGCAGGAGCTAGTGGTGCAAGCTCTTCTGGAGCTGAACCAAAAGATACCGGAGCGGTGTTTGCGGCTGCGTTAAAACGTGGTGGCAGGGGGCGGCGACCTTCTGGCACATGGGAATCAGCAGCTACGGGGCGCGGTGGAACCGGCACGGAAGCCGAAGCTATTGTCTCATTTGAAAACACGTCAGGAGCCTTTGCAGCCGGGCGGCGAACCGGTATAGAACGGTTTTGCTGCTGGTTGTTTTTTTGTCTGTTTTGCGCTAATTGCTGTTGTGACCTGCCTTGCCTATCGTCTCGTTGAGATTTATTGAAATTTTCAGGAGCTTTTGGAATATCCATTGACTTTCTCTTAAATTCCGAATTGAATTTTTTAATCACAGGAGTGCGAAGGTCTTTGCGCAAGGCATTTAAGCGAGTAAGCGCGAGTGTTACGAGCCCCAAATTGAGCAGCGTTATAACTAGAGTTGAAACAGGAACTATTTGTGCAGTATCCATTTGTCTTCCTTTTTTTGTGTTACACCTGGCATTTATTTGTCCTTTTTAGCTTCAGCAGTAGATTGCTTTATTAAAGCACCCACTTCTTGCAGTTTATTTTCTGAGTCGCTGATGATGGTTTCTATGCTAACTATTTGCCTTTCCAACAAATTTAGGCGGCTAAGAAGCGACAGTATAAATGTCAGCAACATAAAGATAGATATACCCAGTACAGCGGTTACAAATGCCATAGGTGAAAATATAGAAAATTGTCTGAACCAGGATTCTCAGAATGAGCAGGATTCCCCAGATTCCGCATTTAGCTGCACAAATGGGCATTTAATGCAGATAAAGAGCACTGATTAAGTATTTTGTAAAAAAGGGACCAAATTAGCAAATTCCCCGCTCCTAGCGGGGTGGCAAGTAGC
>JAITFN010000026.1 GCA_031281345.1 Candidatus Fibrimonadaceae bacterium | reverse complement strand
ATGAAGTCGGTCCTATGAACAACGGTGGTCATTGGGCTAAGAACTACTTGTTCAGTGTCCGTTGTCTGAAAAACTAATCGCACTGCAAATCATTTCACATTTAGGGCAACCGCAAGGGTGCCCATACAAATAAATCCGAACCCCATACGTTTGTGTGCGGTTGTAGGTGTTATAAATTTCTATATTCGGTGTATATGACCCCCCTGATGAAACAATACTACGATGTGAAAGCGGCTCACCCGGGTTGCGTGTTGTTTTTTAGAATGGGAGATTTTTACGAACTCTTTGAAAACGATGCGGTTGTGGCTTCAAAAATTCTAGGAATAACGCTCACAAGCCGCAACAATGGCGGAGCAAAAGAGCAGGCTCTTTGCGGATTCCCCTACCACGCCGCAGAACGATATGTTCCAAAAATGCTCTCGGCTGGTTATCGGGTGGCTATTTGCGAACAAATGGAAGACCCAAAACTTGCAAAAGGCATAGTTAAAAGAGAGGTTGTGGAAGTAATTTCTGCGGGAACCAGCTTTTCCGAAAATAATTTGGAGGCAAAACAATCCGCATATATAATGGCATTTTTTCCAAATACGGCTCTTGCAATCGCAGACATAAGCACAGGATATTTTGCCGTTGGAGAATCTTCAATAACAAATATCGAAAGCGAAATTGCAAGGCGAAGCCCAAAGGAAATTCTGGTGCCAAGCAGTGCGGAAATATCCGCAAACATTCAAGCCCTTATCAACCACGACAAAATAATGCTAACGGAACTCCCGAGAAAGCAATTTGAACCTGAATTTTGCAACAGCGTTTTGGAAAAACATTTTAGCACTCAAAACGAACTCTCGAACCTAAGTATCTCCGCAAGCGGTGCCCTGCTCTTTTATCTTTTGGAGCAAAAAAAATCGGGGCTTAGCCACATAATAAAAATAGGGTCCATTCCTTGGAGCGATTATATGGCTCTTGACCCAGCCACCCAACGCAACCTTGAATTGACTGCCCCGCTTCACCCCGAAGACTCAAATTCCACGCTTCTCTCCGTTATGGATTTCACAAAAACCGCTATGGGCGGTCGCACTTTGAGGGAATGGATTTCGCACCCGCTAATTTCCATTGAGCATATTTTAGGCAGGCTTTCTTGCGTGGAAGAATTGGTTGATAATCCAATGTCCATAGACGAAATAGGAGAGGCTCTGAAACCCATTCCAGATATGGAACGCGCAATGGGTCGCGTTGGTAGTTCAAGGGCAAATGCACGCGATGTGCAGAGCCTTGGGAAATCACTTTTGCAGGCAGAGCAAATTGCAAAGATGCTGAAAAAATTGAAAGGCAAAAAGTTTGGCGAAATAGCGAGCAAATTGGAGCTTGCAAAAGGCAAAGGACAAGAAATTTACGCCTTGTTAAAAGACGAACTCCCTTTGACAATAAGAGAGGGAAATTTGATAAGAGAGGGGGCAAGCGATGAAATTGAGGATTTTAGGCAGGAGATAAAAAGCAAAAAAAACTGGCTTGCCAATTTAGAATCAAAAGAAAAAGAGAGGCTCGGAATCCCCTCCTTAAAAGTTGGCTACAACAAAGTTTTTGGCTACTACATAGAAATAACATCCACCCACTCTCACAAAAAAATTCCACCCGAATATATCCGCAAGCAAACGCTTTCTACAGGCGAACGCTACATAACGCCAGAAATGAAAGATGCGGAGAATTTTATTTTGAATGCAGAGAGCCAGTTGTTTGAAAAAGAATACAAAATTTTTTGCAAGCTAAGGGATAAAGTACACGAGTGGCGCGCAGATATACAAGCAATAGCCTTTGCCTTCTCCGAACTTGACTGCTTCTGTTCGCTTGCCCTTGCCGCTCGCCGCTACGGATTTATCAAGCCTTATGTGAATAGAGACGACCGCATAAAAATTTTGGGCGGCAGGCACCCCGTAATTTCCACCCAAGCCGAAGTTCAATTTATTCCAAACGATATAGACATTTCAAACAGCGAAACTCGCTTTATGCTAATCACAGGTCCAAATATGGCAGGCAAATCCACATATTTGCGGCAAACCGCACTCATAACCCTGCTCGCCCAAACAGGCTCGTATGTGCCAGCGGACTGTGCCGAAATTGGAATTGTGGATAGAATTTTCACCCGAGTTGGAGCAAGCGACCGCTTGGCAAGAGGTCTTTCAACGTTTATGGTTGAGATGACCGAGACCGCAAACATTTTGCAAAACTCAACCCCAAACAGCTTAGTTCTTTTAGACGAAATAGGGCGAGGCACAAGCACATTTGACGGTCTTTCCATTGCGTGGGCAATAACGGAATTTTTGCACGATAATCCGCAAAAAGCGGCAAAAACAATTTTTGCAACTCACTACCACGAACTCACAAATTTAATAGATGGTTTGGAACATGCCAAAAATTTTCAAATCTCGGTTAAAGAGAACAACGGAAAACTCCTATTTTTGCGAAAGGTTTTAGAAGGTGCTTGCGATTCCAGTTATGGTATTCACGTAGCAGAAATGGCTGGCGTTCCAAGCGAGGTTGTTCAAAGAGCAAAGCGAATTTTGCTAAGGCTGGAAAAAGAAAAAATTGACCCAAGCGACAGCGCTCATAAACCCAAAGCCGCCCAGCTCTCTTTCTTTGAACCACCGCCAATAAGTGAGAACACCGAACTTTTGCTGAGAGAGTTAAAAGCGGTAAATCCCGATGATATGACTCCTATTCAGGCCTTGCAGTTTGTTGGGAGGATTAAGGAGTTGGTAGAATGACTACTACTGCAAAACCTCTTCTTTATATAATATCAGGACCTAACGGTAGCGGTAAAACTACTCTTGCGAAGGAATTGCTGGAAAATGATAATTTGGAATTTTTGAACGCCGATGAAATTGCAAAAAGCCTAAATCCGAGTGATGTTTCTAAAGTGTATATGCAAGCAGGCAGGGAATTTTTTAGAAAAATGGATGAATATTTAGAGCAAAGAAAATCATTCGCAATAGAAACAACTCTTTCTGGCAAATATCATAAAAGAATGATTGAACGGTTTAAACAAGGTGGGTACGAAACAAAAATGTTATACATCTTTTTGGATAACCCAAATTTGTGCATAGATAGAATAAATATCAGAGTATCAAAAGGTGGTCATAATATTCCAGATGAAGACGTTATTCGTCGTTTTTTTAGAAGCAAAAATAATTTTTCAGATATAAAGAACTCGGTTAATCAGTGGTTTTTGTATTTTAATGGTGGAGAGAAATACATAGAGGTTGCTCAAGGAATGCAAAATAATATGATTATTTTCAACGAAGAGCTTTACAACCTGTTTTTTGGAGATGCAAATGGATAAGGAAGATTTTGAATTTGCTGCAAAGATTACCCGTTTGGCTAATAGGGGTGCAAAAAAAGCTCAGGAGGAAAATCATAGATTAGGTTTGCCGAATGTCTATTCCATAGAAGGGAAAATAGTTTATGTTTATCCAAACGGTACGATAAAGGCGAAGTAAATTCTAATTTTTTCTATATTACCCCCGACCTATGAGCACTAGCCTAAAACAAACTACCACCCCAAGACACTTCCCTACAAGGTCTAATCCTAGCAAATTTGCTCTCGCTATAGCTTGCGTTAGCGGCTCTATTTCAAGTTTGTGCCCCCCCCCCCTAAATCCTTATGCTACAAGGACTTACAACTTTTTACTTACATTTTTAAAGAAAAATTGGGTGGCAAAAAACGCCCAAAACAGATTTTATTCAAAGAATTTCAAGAAATTTTCAAAAAAGAATTTATGCCAAGCACGGCACAAATCCGTCAAGTCC
The DNA here is from genome assembly GCA_031281345.1 of Candidatus Fibrimonadaceae bacterium. Classification (GTDB taxonomy): domain Bacteria; phylum Fibrobacterota; class Fibrobacteria; order Fibrobacterales; family Fibrobacteraceae; genus Fibrimonas. Next base: position 73,116 of record JAITFN010000026.1, on the reverse strand, counting down.
TGTGTTCCCAAGGGTTTGGCAGAGCAAACAAGGCGGGATGGAGAAAATGAATATGAACAAGATTAAAGCAATAGCTGTGTCTTTGGTGTTTTTCGCTGTAATGGCGTGTGGTGGCGGCGGTGGAGATGTTTCGGTGGTAAAAAAAGGCAAACTTCAAGCGTGTCCAGATTTTACTGTTGAAGAAATGTTTGATGGCTTTTTGGAAAAACCAAAATGGCAACGCACTAGTGAAAATGGCATTGACTATGTAAATGTCAGCGGAATTACCGCTGGCAGTGGCAAACCTGTTAATGTATTTATGCAGTTTTGGGTAAGGAACGATAACTTTGGCGTTCAAGCGATTGAAATAAACGGAGAATCTGGAAATAATGCAGATGTTTATATAGTACTTAATAAGATGTGCACTCCCTTAAAAGAAAAAGCTGAAGCTGAACAAGCTAAGAAAGAAGAAGCTGAACGATCAAAACGTGCTAGTAAAGGTGCTATTCAAGCAGACCCTATAAAAGATACCCGTGATGGCAAAACATACAAGACCGTGAAAATAGGCGAGCAGATTTGGATGGCGGAAAATCTTAACATAGACATAGAAACTGGCAACTCCGAATGCTATGAAAATAATGAAGCCAACTGCAAGAAATATGGGCGGCTTTATGACTGGGAAACGGCTATGGATGCTTGCCCGAAAGGATGGCATTTGCCGAGTGGTGAGGAATGGGATAAACTGTTACATTATGTGGATGGCAGCACAAACGGAACGGAAAGCTCTTACACAAGCAAGACAGCTGGAAAATATTTGAAAGCAAAGAGTGGCTGGAATAATAATGGCAACGGCACAGACAATTATGGATTTTCGGCTCTGTCTGGTAGCAACGACGGTCGTTGGTGGAGTAGCTCCGAGTATACTTGGGAAGGCGACAATCGTAGCTTCTACGCCTATAGCAGGAATATAGGCAACAGCGAAAGTGTACTCTCCGCCTTTGCCAGTAAGGGAAGCTTGTTTAGCGTTCGTTGCTTGCAGAACTAAGCATATAGTGCCACTAACGGCACAAACCTTGCCAAGCACCGTGTTCCCAGAGATTTGGCAGGGCAAACAAAAGGGGGAAAAATGGAGTTGAAAATGAACAAAACAGCAATAATAGCATTGCTAATCTGCACAGCGGTTTTTGCACAGCAAAAAGGTTCTTTTACCGATGTAAGGGATAAAAAAAACTATAAAACAGTTACCATAGGTACCCAGACTTGGATGGCGGAGAATTTGGATTACGGAGGCAAAAATGGCGATATGGGCGAATGTATTTGCAAAAAGCCTGAATATTGCAAAAAATACGGAGCATTATATACCGAAAAAGAAGCTAAGGAAGTTTGCCCCCCAGGTTGGCATTTGCCGAGTGATACGGAATGGCAAACCCTCGTGGACTTCGCAGGCGGCAAGGAAATTGCTGGAAAGAAGCTCAAAGCTAAAAACGGATGGAAAGAAATCGACCCACGACCTAAAAGTTGTTGTGATGAGACATACAGGTGTAAATACAAAACAGAAAAAAGAACTGGTCGCGGTGATGTTGTAGTTACAGAACACGATGAATGCCCTACGGATGAATTTGGCTTTGCAGCTCTACCTGGTGACGAAAGTCGTAGTGGGAATACTGACAGAGAATGTCGACCTAAAAGTTCAAATCCTGATGTTGAAGAAATGAACCAATTCTATAATAATTTTCGCACGAAGGGTGCTTGGTGGAGTAGAAGCGGCGGCGGCTGGTTCATCGAGAATGGTCCTAAGATTGTCAAAAGTGGTCATTTTCAAGGCGGTTATAGTGTTCGTTGTATCAAGAATGCAGGAGGAGAAGAAGCAGCTACGCAGAAAACCGTTCCAGAGGTAACAACGGAAAAAGCAACGCAAGCCGAAGCAAAACCCGAAGCAGCAGTAACGGCAGTTAAACCCTCTTTTGATTGTGCCAAAGCCTCCACCCCAACGGAAAATGCTATATGCTCCGATGCCGAATTAGCGAAATTGGATAACACCCTTAACAGAGAATACTCAAAAGCTAGTTCCGTTTGCAAACAAGGACAAAAAGAATGGGTAAACAATAGAAACGCTTGCTCGTCAAATATTCAATGCTTGAAAAATTCTTACATATTGAGAATACAGGTACTTAAAAGTTGTCAGTAAATCAAAACCTTGCCAGCTCCCGTGTTCCCAAGGATTTGGCAGGGCAAACAAAAAGGGAAAAAATGGAGCCTAAAATGAACAAAACGGACACGCCAAACCATAAGATTGCTCGTGAGCAGAAGTGAGGATTAGGTTTGCAAATTGAGAAAATCCTTTAACCGGGAGAATCAGGGTTCAGACAATTACTCCCCAGCTCGACCAGCGGATAGCAAATACAAAACCGACATCCTAACAGCAACGCCATTCGTAACCTGTTCCAGAATAACGGAATTCTCGCCATCGGCAATATCCGAGTCCAACTCCACTCCCCTATTAATTGGACCCGGATGCATAATTAAAACGTTCTTTTTAGCGTGTTCCAAAATTTTCCTTGTTATGCCGTAAAAGTTGCGGTATTCTCTTATGCTTGGCAAAAGAGAATCGTCCATTCGCTCTTTTTGCAGACGAAGGGCAATAACGGCATCGGCTCCGTCAACTGCTTTGGCAACATCGCAAAAAATTTCAGCCGGAAGCATCTTTGGGTTGCGAGGCATAAGGGTTGGAGGACCGCAAAAGCGGACATTGGCACCTAAGGCATTCAAACCCCAAGCGTTTGAGCGGGCTACCCTGCTGTGCTTAATATCGCCCACAATGGTGACTGTTTTGCCGCTTAGGTTGCCCAAGTTGCTCTCAATTGTGAAAATATCCAGCAGAGCTTGCGTGGGATGTTCGTGCGATCCGTCTCCGGCGTTCACAATAACGGCATCGGTGTGTTCAGATAAAAATTTTGGAACACCTGTGCCTTTGTGCCGTACCACAACCACATCTATTTTCATCGCTTCTATGTTTTTAAGGGTATCCAGCAGAGTTTCGCCTTTTTGAACACTGGAACTGGACGTTGCGAAATTCACGATGTCTGCGGAGAGGCGTTTTTCTGCAAGTTCAAAGCTAATGCGGGTACGAGTTGAGTTTTCAAAGAATAAATTCACAACGGTTGTGCCGCGGAGCGTGGGCAAAGTTTTTACCTTGCGTTCCAATACTTTTTTGAATCCAGCCGCTTCGTCTAAAATAGCCCTGATATCGTTTGCGCTAACGCCTCGCAAGCCGAGCAAGTGCTTGATTTCCAGCGCGCTCATGCAGGTTCCCCCTCTATTTCAACAAGCCAAACCGCAGTTTCTTTGTCGTAAGGGCTAACGCAAACTTTTATTTCTTGATTGTACTTTGTCTCTATTGAAATGCCCACATAATCGGGGGCTATTGGCAATTCGCGGCAGCCTCTATCCACAATTACGCAGAGTTTCACCGCAGCCGGTCGCCCAAGGTCTAAAATAGCCTGCAAAGCGGCGCGCACGGAGCGGCCTGTGTAAAGAACATCGTCTATCAAAATCACGGTTTTGCCCTCCACCTCGGCGGGCATTTCTATTATTTTAATGGAAGGGTTGTTTGTGCGTTTCCGGTAGTGAAAATCGTCTCTATAATAAGAATTGTCTATGGTGCCAACCGCAACATTTAAATTGTGTTTGCTGCTGAGTATTTCTGCTACATTCTTGGCTATTGGCACGCCGCGGCTCGCCATTCCCATTAGAATAACAGAGTCTTGGGACGACTTTGCCCAAGCTACCACTTTTTCTGCCATATTGTCTATAACGGCTTTTATGCCATCTTCATTCAGCAACTCTTGTATTTTTTTGCAGGAATCGTTCACTTAGGGGAATTTAGAAAAAGTACAAACTAATTCCAAATATATGATTGGCTTTTAATGCTGTGCGGTTTTGGTAGGCGTATTCTATGTCAGCAAAGCCTAGTTTAATGGCAAAGCCTGCACTTAAAGCATTGTTTTCTTCGCTGGAAATGGGATAGCCAAAACGCAGGGAAAATACTTCTTTATACATTATTTCTAAACCGGAGCGCAACTCTGGTTCTTGAAAATCGTTTCTTCTATATAAATCTGCGGATAAGGCACTGGTGAAACCTAGAACAAGCGGACAAATGCCCGTTATGCCAGCTTGTACGGAAAGAGGGGCTGTTTCTTTTTCTATCCAGCCAAAATTGCTGAAAATAGCACCAAAGGCAAAATACTTCTGAAAATCATATTTAACTCCTCCATCAAACAAAATTCCGCTCCTATTGTAATCCTCTACATTTTGATTTGCATAGCGAACCGTTAACCCTGCGCTTAGGGAATTGAAAGTTCTCGCAATTCCAAGCTGCGTGGCAATTGTTCCAGCCGCAAAAGAAGAGCCATCCGAGGTCAAACCATCATCATTATAGCCTTCTATTTCATCGAAATTAAGCGATTCCATTCCCGCAGTTAAATGCCAGCTTCCTAGCATAGAATGAGCGAGCATAGATACTTTGCTTGCGCCTATATATTCAGAAAATTCAGTTTTTGAAAAACTGAGAGACGGAGAATTACCAGAAACAGGGGCTAGTGGATTTCTCATCGCTTCGCTCTCGCTCCTTGGGCTTGCTATTCCCGCACCAGAAAGAGCAGCACTCCTGGGAGATGTTGGCATAGAGAGCATTTTCATAGAGCCTGCGCCCGGCTCTACGTGCCAATACTCACCTGCGAGCGCAAAAATGGGCAATAATAGAAATGCGCACAGAGCAAAACGGATAAACACCAATTAAATGTAGAAATTTCTACTTTACTGCTAATGGAAGAAAAAGACCCAAGCAAAGTTCAGCTAAAAACCATTTTAAAAGGAAATGCGGCTATGGCAATTAGGCCTGCGGCTATGGCAGGCTTTAAAGTAGCAGATTTTCAAGTAAATCCAGCAGCAAGAGAAACTGTAGAAGACCGTCTTAAAAACGAAGTTGCCGCCTTGCAAGGACAAGTAGCCAATCTTAACGGAGAAATAGCACGCTTAAAACAGAAAAACGAGCAAGACTCAAAAGCGGGATACGATAAAGGCGTTCAAGACGGCAAGGCTTTAGGTGCAAAAGAAGGCGAAAAAAAAGCTACGGAAAAATTCGATGCCAACGTAAAAAGCTTGCAAGCCAGCACCGAGAAAACATTAAAATCTTTGGCATTGCAACAAAAAGAAAATTTTGAGAAAATTGAAAATGCCACCGCCGAAATCGCCATAGCAATAGCAAAAAAAGTTTTTTGCGAAGAAGCAGCTCAGAATCCAAACATAATAGCAAAAGCAATTAAAGAAGCCTTTACATTCCTTGGGCAAGAAGAAAAACTGAAAATTCGCCTAAATCCTGGGGATGCAGCTAAAGCAGAGAAAACAGAATCTATATGGAAACCCATGTTGAATTCATTGAAAAGCATTGAGCTTGTTATTGATAACTCAATAGAACAAGGCGGTTGCCTGCTTGAGTCGGAAAATGGCTCTTCTATCGATATGCGATTAGAAACGGTATGGGGACATATTGAAGAAACTGTAAAAAGAATTTACACTAATTAAGCCACGTACCAGCCCAGTTTGCGTGGTCGCAATCTTTGTCGCCGTTATCCAACGTTTCAAGTTCAAGAACCTTAACTCCGCTAATATCAACGTTCAAAGAATCTATTTCGTGAGAGGTTAAAACTCTTGAGCGGTAAAGCTCTTTTCCATCTCCTTTAACCACCCAAATAGCACCATTGCCGCAAGCAGATTCATCGTCTAAACCAATGTAGCTGTGAAATTTTTTATATGACCCATTTAAATTCCAAGCTAGTTTTGAAGCAGCATGTGAGCCAATTCCAAATTCAAAAACTCTCCTATCTATCCTCATAGCGTTGTTCTCAGCGGATTTGCCCATTTTAGGTTCTCCCCAAGCTTGTTCTGCAACAACAGGTTTTAACTCTTGGAGAAGGAGATTGTTTTCGGAGCGAATAAAGAACTGAGTTTCTTTATTAACAGTATCGCTTTCAGGAAAAGCCATTAAAACAGCATAGTGCAAACCTGGGTTTTCAATTGAAATGCTATTTTTGCCTTTTTCCAAATCCATAAGTTCCTTGCCACTCACAAAAATCTTGTACTCAACCAAAGTATCTGGCAGCATCCATTCAATTTCTTTTTTATCCTCGTTCCACTTTATGCTTGCGGCATAGTTTGACTCTCCCCTTTTTTTACCTATTTTGAATGCTTCAAGCGGATAGCCAAATGGTCTGGTTTGCGAAAAAATTCTCTCTGTTTTGTAGTCGCTTAAAATTCCGTCTATGGTGCTTGTGGTTTTAAAGCCAACAACTCTGGATTTTTTATCCACTTCGCCATAACCATCTTGCCCGCGTACAATGTAAATGTTATCTCCCGAAAAATTTCGCCATTCTTCTAACTCTCTTGGAGACCAACCTAAAAACTGACGCTCAGAAAAACCGTTAAAGCCACTAGCAAGCATTTGCCAGGGACGGGCATAAATGAACACTGAATTTTTTGGAAGTTTTTTTAACTCTGTGTTTAAATAATTTTCTTCTGCTAGTAATTTATTGTTTTTGTACAAAATGTTTTCGTTAAAACTTGCTTTGTGGTGCAAAGAGAGAAAACAAGCTAAAACCGCAGCAATGCCGCACACGATTTTTGATTTGCCCCGAGAAACATCGCAAAGGCCAGTTCCCATTACAATGGCAAAAAGCGGAAGCGCAACAAGCACATATCTTTGGTTAATATCTATTTCAAAAGTGCCAGAAACGTTAAAGAGAATCACCGCTATTTGCAAACAGAACAAGGCAAACATAAGTGCTGCCCACCTGTATTTTTTTTGAAAAGCAACCACATACAAAAGCCAAGCGAAACCTACAAAGAGCAAAAGTGTGTAGCTTGTGTAAAACGGATTTTTCAAAAGTCCGTCTTGAGCAAGTTCTGCATTCCACATTATTTTAATATTGCTAACTAAGTTAAACTTGAAATTCTCAAATGAATGCGCGGCGTGTTCGCCACCCTGAAAATCATAACCACGGTAAGCAATCATTGTGTTTATGGCAGGCCAAGAAGCGAGCATTGTGAGAGCTACGAAAGCAGCAAGGCGATATGTTTTTCCCAAAAAATAAGAATGATAGTAAAGAACAAAAGGAATAAAGCAGAACAGGGTTTCTTGCCTAGTTTGAGCAAAAAATCCGAGCATGGGAATTATCAGGGCAAAATGTTTAAAATTAACTTCTTTGGGTGGAACGAGGGAATAAAAGGTTAGTAAAACCGCAAATAAAAATACATACAAAACCTCTGTTGAGGCAGAGCGGGACTGCATTAAAAATATGGGTTGGCTTGCCAAAAAAATTGCGCAAGTGAGGGCAAGCCATTCATCTTTTGTAAATCTAAACATCGCAAAAAACAGGAGAAGCACAGAGCCAAGCGCAAGCGGTAAATTTAACCTTAGCGATGTTTCTCTGCTCGGTTCAGCAAACAAAAAAGCAACGCTTTGCACAAATGCAAAAGCCTTTCCCTTAAAATTATTCACCACATCTTCGCATTTAAGAGCACCATCTCTCCACGAACCTTGGTTGCACACTCCACCGCTTTGGCTAAAGCGCATTTCAAGCGCCATAGATTCCCAGCTAGTTTCATCGCTTAGTACCCTATGCTGCAAGCTTATTTGCGTGGCTGCAAAAACCGCGAATAAAATGAGGAGAGCCGCTATGCCAAGTATGGAAAATTTTGATGGCAAATAATTTTTTACACGTTGGAAAATTTCTTTTGCATTCAAAACTAAGGCTATGCAAAACCAAACGAAAACAGCAAGCACTGCATAGTAGCCCCATTTTATATCCCAAGCCTTAGCATAGTTCTGCGGAATTTTTTGAAACAAAAAGAATACCCCAGCAAGCACGGGAGCGGCATATACGCAGGCTACCAACCACTGGCTTATTGTCTCTTGTATTTTATTGCGCATTTACGTAATAAGCATTAACCAGTTTTCCATCTTGCTTAATGGCCAAAAACTGCTTGCCTTTGGGCAAAGTTCCTTTTATTTCATAAAGATTTTCGCTTTTGTATTCCGAAGGAATGTTTGTTCCTTTGTTCAAGTCTGGAACTAGCAAGGTTTCTTTTTGGTCCACACCGCAATCTGCATGTTTTTTGGCAGATTCAGAGAGCACGGGGTAAGAAGTTACTTCTATTGGAGAAGTAACAGAAGTTGCTATTTTAGAGAGAAAGGCTACTTCTATTGGAACATTGGTTGGAGGTGGCAAAGTATTTTCTTCTTTCTTTTTTGTGCTTGGATTTTCTGTGGTAAATTTCAGGCGAAAGGCAAGAACGCTCTCTTTGCAAACGGCTTGATAAACTGCGTTGGCCTTTATTTTCTCAGCTTCTTTGCCTTCCATAGGTCTGTAAAGCCCAGGTGCAACATCTTGCCTATAAATAAATATGTTTTGCACCACATCTAAGTTATCTTTGGTTATTGAAAATTTCACCTGACCCTGAGAATGTTTGGGTTTGCCAGCCTGCAAGGTATAGGCAGAATCCGAAACCGGTACTCCCTCAAACTTGAACTTGCCATCTGGCAAGCCGCCTGGGATTTTTTGCGATGTAAAGGTTGTGCCTTTTATCCAAACGGTGGGCAGTTCAACGGCTTTTCCGCTAAATGGATCCATAATGGTACCGGAAATTGAACCTTTTTTTCCGCAAGCCACAAGGGCAAGCACGGCAAGAGCAGTAAAGAGTAGAGTTTTATTCATAGGGTGTAATATAGTAAAGTTTTAATTTATTACACAAAATCCTTCTTTCTAAATAACAGAGCCGCCATGCAAAGGACAACGCTGGAATAGCCAAGTGCGTAAAAGCTGTTCCATACTATATAAGAAGCCTCTAAAGTTATGGAATGAGCTGCCTGCATAGAGGCATTGAATCTGAATAAATTTGGGATAATATAGTGTATTCCCTTGGCTATATCATACACAAGTTCACCGTGCGAATGCAAAAAACTCCCATCTTCGCTAATTCGGTAGGCAAAATAAACCTCTTTCAATATTTGGTTGCCCAAATGCCCAATGAGGTAAATTCCAACAGAGAAAATGGAGCTTATGAGTGCAGAAGAATAGGTGGAAAAAAGAATTGCAAAAGCGAGCACTATAGCCAGTTCCCAAAAAACAAGATAGCAGGCTTGAATTACCGGAGCGCTTATGCTGCCATCTATAGCCCACAGAACAGAAAAAAGCGTTAGCGAAAGCAAAACCACTTGAAGAGCAATTAAAGCTAGCAAGCCGATGTATTTCCCAAGCAAAAACGCCTCTCTAGAAACGGGCTTTGCGAGTAGCGTGTGTATGGTTTTCTTTTGTATTTCTTTTTGAACCTGTCCAATGCCTGCAAAAAGAGCTATGAAAAGCCCAGAGATTGAAATAACAGAAACAGTGACGCTTTTAACCACAAACTCCCTGTCAAAAACAGACCATTCGCCGAGCAATACGCTAAACGCCGCGAGAGCAATAGCCGAGAGCAAAACCACATAAGGAATTTTATCGCGCACCGCTTCCCTAAAAGAATTCAGAGCTATTAGATAAGTTTCTCTAAGGAACAACACGCGAAACCTCCTTTGCAAGGACTTCTTCAAGGCTGTTTCTGCCTGTGTCTTTTGTTATTTCTTCAACGGTTCCGGTGTGCGAAATTTTCCCGTCTATAATCATAGCAACCCTATGGCTTATGGCTTCCACATCAGAGAGAACGTGGCTTGAATAGAAAATTGTTGAGCCTCCCCTATTGAGCTCCAAAATTGCCTCTCGCACATCACGCCTGCCAAGGGGGTCTAGCCCGCTCATAGGTTCGTCTAAAATTAAAAGTTCGGGCTTGTGCAAAATTGCCTGCGCAAGTCCAATGCGTTGTTGCATTCCTTTGGAATAAGTACGCAAGCGGCGGTAAATCCAGTCTGCGTTTGCATTTACGAGCGTTAGTGCCCAGCGTAAACGCTCTTCCAAGAGCTTGCCGCTCAAACCGCTCAAACCGCCGTAGAATTTCAGAAGTTCGTAGCCGCTTAGAGAGTCGTAAAAATAAGGTTGCTCTGGTAGGTATCCCAAATTTATTCTGCTTTTGGTTTCGCTGGGCGATTTGCCCAAAATAAAAACATCTCCGCTATCTTTGCGCAAAAGTCCGGTTAGCACTTTTATGGTGGTGCTTTTGCCTGCTCCGTTTGGTCCTATGAATCCAAAAATTTCTCCCTTTTTAACTTCTAAAGATATTCCAAAAAGCGATTTTTTTTTGGCCAGCCAAAAACCGCAGCGATAAGTTTTATGCAAATCCCTTATCTCAATAGCATTCTCGCTCAATTCCCCATCTCCTCCTTTCGGCGCGCAAGTTCTTTTTTACGCAACACATAATATGCAAGAGAGGCTCCAATATAAACCAAAGCCCCAAGGCCAAATAGCACCCAACTGATGCGGCGGTCTTCCAATCCCGGAAACCAATTAAAAAACCAAGAAGGAAAAAGAGCGGGAATTATAAACAAAATCGCCGCAAACCGCGCCAAATATGTTGCAACTACGTAATTCATATATTGGGTAAATATAGTAAACTAACTGGTTTTCTTAGCAAATTTCCTGCCCTTAGCCTTCATAGGCGGGAACTCAAACCCTATTTTCCCGTTTTTGTCCATTTTCAAGAAAGCGTCAAAAAGGCGGTGGGTTTTTGCGGAGCGAAAACCTTTTATCAACTCGGTTTTTTCGCCACTTAGCATGGATTTAATGTGATCTGCATTTAAGGTTTTGCCCAAAATGCTTTTGGCTACGCGAATTCCAGTGTCTTTTCCTTCCACAAAACTTTTGGAAACAAAAGCTGTCAAGGTTTCATAAACTGGTGAATCGTCTCTTGGGGAATTTCCTACCGGAGTTTGCGTGCTGAAATCCATATTTTCAGTTGAAGATAAATCTTCAAAAACAAATTCAACCTTATTTTTTTCGTTTAAAATAAGTGCCGCGCTGAATACCTTGCCTTTTTTGGAACGGAATCCCTCCAAAGGTCCCAGTTTTTTCTTTTCCAAAAGCTCGGTGACCTCTGCAAGGGATATACGCCTGCCACCCAAAATTTTTCTTATTCTAATTCCGCTATCGGTTTCGTAGTTGGAAACTGTTTCGTTGATTTTTTCGCCGCCTGCTTCGGCAACGGCTTCTTTTTTTGTATCGCTTTCTTTGAAATTCTTTATCTTATCCACCATAAGGCTTGTTAAATTTTCAATATCGTGCATAAAGCTGCTTCTGGAAACTTTGCCTTTTTCCATAAGACCAAGTTTATATTCCCACTCGCCTGTGAGTTCGGGACTTGTAAGGTTTTCTATTTGCATAGAAACAGCCATGTTTATCAAATCAAAGGCTTTTCCAGTTGGCAAAAGTTCTTTGCCTTCTCTCGCTATGTATTTATCAGAAATGAGTTTTTCAATGGTTGCAGCTCTGGTTGCAGGAGTTCCAAGTCCGCGTTCCTTCATAGCATCGCGCAAATCATCATCTTCTATCAGCTTGCCTGCACTTTCCATTGCAGAAAGCAAGGAGCTTTCTGTGTAGCGCGCGGGTGGTTTTGTGGCATCTTCTGCCATTTCTATTTCTTTTGCGAGAGGCTTTGCATCTGGAGAAGATAGCTTTGGCATAATATCATCGTCTTCTTCGCTCTCTTTGCCATACACGGCTTTCCAACCAGGTTCTTTTAGAATTTTGCCCTCAGAAACAAAAGTTTCGTTTTCAACGGTGGTTACGCGTGTTGTGTGCAAATATTCTGCCACAGGGTAAAAAACAGCAACAAATCTTTGGCATATCAAGTTGAAAATTTTGTTCTCCGCTTCGCTCAAAGTAGAGGGAGCAAGTCCGGTTGGGATTATTGCGTGGTGATCGCTGACCTTTGCGGTGTTGAAAATTCGCGGGTCTTTGTGAACATAATTGTTTTTCAGGGCAAATTCTGCGTGTTTTGCAATGCCTCCGGTTAAAGCTCCCATTGTTTTTTTCACGGTCGCAACATAATCGTCTGGCAAAAATTTGCTATCTGTTCTGGGATATGTGGTTAGCTTGTGCCTTTCGTAAAGAGCCTGTGCTATTTGTAGGGTTGTTTTTGCAGAAAATCCAAAGCGGTTGTTCGCTTCCCTTTGCAAAAAAGTTAAATCGTAAAGAGGCGGACATTTTTGAGTCACTTGCTTTGATTCTTCGCTAACGCTCCCCTGCTTGCCCTTGCATTTATTTAAAATTGCCTCGGCTTCTTCTTTTTTCCAAATTTTTGTGTTGTTCTCTTTTTCCTTTTGATTTGTCCATTTGCCTATATAATGCTCGGAGCCGTCCACAAAATCAGCGGTTAAGGTCCAAAAGGTTTGAGGAACAAAAGCTATGCGGTTTTCTTCCCTTTTCACAATCAGGGCAAGCGTTGGTGTTTGAACCCTGCCGCAGGGTGTGAGCTGAAAGCCCCCAAAACGGCTGTTATATGCGGTTAAACCTCTGGAACCATTTATGCCAACAAGCCAGTCTGCCTCTGAGCGAGAAAGAGCTGCGTCTTGCAGGTTTCTCATTTCGGTATTTGAGCGCAGGTGTTCAAAAGCCTCTCTTATGGCTGTTTGGGTCATGCTTTGCACCCAGAGCCTTTTTATGGTTTTATCGCCAAGTCCAGTTTTGCCCTGTTCGTGTTCCAATATATAATAAAATATGAGTTCGCCCTCACGCCCTGCATCGCAGGCATTTATTATTGTGCTTATATCTTTGCGGCGAATTAGCTTGCCAAGCTGGGATAAATGGGTTTTTGTGTCTGGCAAAGGGATTAATTTGAATTTTTCTGGTATTATGGGCAGCGTTGCCATATTCCAAGTTTTATATTGCTCCCCTATGTCTTTGGGGTCTGCTATTCCAACCAAATGTCCAAGTGCCCAAGATATTACGGTATCTTCGCTTTCCAAATAGGCTTTATCTTTATGGAATTTGCCACCGAGCGCTTTTGCCAAGTCGTTAGCAACGCTAGGTTTTTCTGCAATTATTAGTGTTTTTTGCGGGTCTGCATTGCCTTTTAAAGCCATAGTGGAGTGAAATGTAGAAAAATAATATAAATCCTTGATAGAAATAGTTTCTATTGCCTACCTACACAGTATTGACACATTTTTCACTTTGGTTTCCTCTCAAATTTCATAAGTTCCTCTGCTCCAGCATACTCTCCGGTGTTTTCACTATCGTAAGCAGACTGACCAAATAGACGCAAAACCTTATACATAAGCCATGCCTTAAAACGGCCTAACACACCACTCATAATTACCATCTGTCGCAGTAACTCGTCTGCCTCTGCGCGAGGTATGGGGTTTTCTCCATTTGGAAGCTTTGTATAAGCGAAATCGTGGCAGAGCAATGCCAGATTATATAAGTTGTTTTGGGTGAATTTTGGGATAAGAAAATCAATAAGATGGCTACCACTCCGCATATTGGTCGGAAAGCCGATGTCCATAGTGTAGCATAGCTTGCCTTCATTGGTAATAACTTCAACGTAAACGGCTTTTGAAAGCCTCCACAGGTCAACACCTGCAAATTCTGTTATTATTTGATAACCCCAAAAATTATTTACTTTTATCATCTCTGCCCCTAATATATCCCTGCAACTCGTGCAATATGGCTAGTGCCGTATTTACTTTATCATACAAGTCCTTTTCATACTTTCCATGATGCTCCAAATGCTTCTTCAGCTTTTCCTTAGTCTCTTTATTTTCTTGACTTAGAGCATTTACCTGTGCATCTCTTTTTTCTTTGCGATGAAAAGCCTCGCGGGTTAAAATGAGATAAAGCAAGCCTGCAACTACACTTGGTATGCCTAGTATTTCTAACGGATTATTAAGCAATGATTCCATTTCTTTATCTCCCTCCAAAAACACGCGGCGCTATATGTGGCTTTGTGCGTTTTACTTCAATATGGCTCATAGCAAGAGCAAGTGCATCAGCCCTATCAGGCGACCTTCCTATCTTCTTCTTTATCTCTTCCTTTTTTGTAACGGCAACTTTTTTGTTTTCTTTTTCTTCTATCGTGGTTGCTTTTAGCTCTAAAAGCAATGCCTCTGCGTGCTCTGCATATATATCGGGGTGCATAAAAATACCATTCTTTCGCCTAAGATGGGAATACATTGCCGTACGCATATTGTTGAACCTTTCGCCTCCTGCTGTTGCAAAATTGACAGGCGTTATTAAAACGCTAGACGGCAGGTCAAACACAATCATAGTTCCAAGCCCCGTACTATCGTACCTGAGGATTGAGAATCCATATATAGTAAAAAGTTCCCTTAAAAAATGTTTCAGGCTTATTTCGTTTGTAGTTTTGCGTATGTAAATCCCCAGCACGTGATTGCCTCTGCTTATGACTGCGCAAGTCATATCCCGCCCTGGTCCTGCTATATCCAATCCACAGACTATAGGAAATTCATTTTGCCCTGAACATTCGGTACTTTGCTCTATGCGGAAATCGTCAAACAGGCTTGCACCGCCTTCGGTGAATATGAATTCGCCAAATAACTCACGCCGTCTGAAATCATAAGGATAGTGTTCATACTCCTTTTCCAGCATTCGGGTATATTTTTCGCTATTGAATGGGTTATCCAGATAAGAGCCGAATATGACTTTCACATCTTCTCTTTTGGCAAGTTTCGCCACCCAGTGATTTTCACTTGCAGGCGGCGTTCCAACCACGTATATTTTGAAATTACCATCGGTCGTGTCGCGCATTATTGGTATGGCCAGTTTCCAGCAATCCTCGCTAAGAGATGCCGATTCGTCAAATATAATCACGTCTATAGACGTGTAAGAACGAATGTCCTCAGGGTTATCTGCGCTAACGTGGATTATTTCCCCATTTTGTCCTGAGTAGAATTTTAGGTCTGTTAGGTTGCTTTGGTATGGTATTCCCATTTTGCCTAAAAATTTGCGAGTCTGGTAGAAACTGCTATCCTTGAGCCGTGAATATGTGGTATTTATGACTAAAACCCTTTTGTTTTTCATCATATTGAGTATTGAGATAATTGCCATCATTGCCGTTTTTCCGCATCCTCTGCCTGCGGAAAACAGCGTTATATCGGCAGTGCTTTCCAGCACTTCTCTCTGCTTGGGGGTCATGGTTAGCTCTATGTTCATTTGGAATTTCCTATATTATTGGTTATGGAAGATGAATATCTCATAAACAAAAAAAAGAGAGAAGATGCGCAAGGAAGTGCAGAATTCCAGAAAATGCACGATAGGGATATGATTTGGGGAATAGTGTCGTCTATCATGGCTTATCCTATCTTTTATGCTTTGAAATATATCTATTCACTGCTTCATTAATTAAATCATCGTAAGGGATAGGATTCATATATTCTAAATCTTTTTTGAAAACTTCAAAGCCTTTCTTTGTTGTTTTTAACGCTTCAATACCCGTACCTGTCAAAAAACTCCTTACATAAGGTGAATTGAATATTTCTTCGCTATATTCGGGTGTTTTAAAAGGTCCTGGTGGTGGATAAGGTACGGGCTTTGCTTTGGGTATGAGGCTCGGTAATTTTCTAGCAAAAGACATAGCATCGCTTGGCGGTGTTGCCGTTTTGTCCTGTGCCAAAAACGCTGCAAATCCGCGTGGTAGATTTTCATCTTCTAGGTTCATTTTGGTTCTCCCTATATTGTTCTCCTTTTATACCCATAAAGCGTGCAAATGGTGTTGTTGCTGTCCTATTCTGCGAATTCGCAGCTATTATGGCGTTTGATATTCCAGACACAAAATCATTTCTTCTTGCCTGCACCCTATCTGCGTGCTCCATTATTTTGAGATTACCAATAGCATTACTACGAGCTTTGTTTATTTCACGGAATTTAGCCGCCTCGGTAGGCATAAGCGTTTTCACATTCCTTTCTGCCCATTCACCCACAGCATCGTCTGCCATAGTTGATATTCCGTCAAGCATATTGTTTATGGCTGAGGAAGCCTCTTTATTTGCAAGCGATTCTGTTCCCTCTCTTGCCATTGAGCCTAGACTTCTTTGCCAATGCGAAGATCTATCCTGCATACTTACTTTCATCCAGTTGAGCTCTTCCAAAGTAAGATTCGAGACTTCCTTGCGCAATTGTTCCGGTGTCAGAGCAGCTGCCTGGTCTGATAGAAATCGCCTATCACCCAGTTTTAATGGCATCATTCTTGCCACCCATATTTCGCGTAGTGATTCATTGAATGCCTCGTTTGCCGCATTAGCGTATTCCCTTGCGTTTTTATTTCCAAGAAAAGATGTTTTATCCAGCACGTAGTTGTCTATCTTCTTTAAAAGGTGATTTGAGTTATACGGGATTTCCTTAGCACCGGACACATCTAGGAAATTTTTCATTTCTTTGTGCAGACCATCAAGATCAGTGCGGATATTAGTAACAGCATTTTCAAATGTGCCGTACTTGGCTACATTTTCGTCTATCACTTGCTCTACCGCTCTGAGTCCTTTTTTGCCAGTAGTCCTTTCTGCGAAGTTGAGGCTTTCCGCGCTCTTTGATGCCGCGTTCCTAGCCCTCATAATATCGTTCACTGCTTTCTTTTCGCCAGCCGTTCCTACCGCTCCGCCAAGCAGTCCGCCAGCAAGCTCTGATGCGCCTAGTTGCATATCTTCACCTTTTGCCAAGTGTTCTGCATTATTGAATATAGCGGCATCGCCCGTGTTTGTAAGAAAATTTTTGAACCCAAGCGCGGGCATTGATTTGCCAGCAGGAATATTCCCCGGTTTGGGCAACCCTGCCTGCAGAAATGCTTTGAATCCGCTAATAGTCTTATCGACCGGAGGCAAAGATACACTGGGGTTTAATTTATCCACTAGATTTTTAGCGGTTTGAATCGGTTTGGAGTCTAGGAATGCAGCGAATCCTTTTTTGGCAAGTGGCGTTCCCAAGCTGCCTGCCGCTCTCACAGGGCTGTATATTGCGCTTGCAACATCCATTCCAAGCCCGCCTAGACCACTTAAATTTTTGCCCATAAATTTAATTGCATCAGGAACATCTCTATCCTCCCATTCCCTTTGTCCAAGCTGCAGCATTGCTGCCCTGTTGGGTGTTAGTGCATCCAACCCGCTAATAAGCGCACTGGACGTGGAACTCCCAGAAGGCGGTTCTGAAAATGTTTCTATTTGCGGCTCCGGTATATGCTCCTGCCAGCCGTTGGCGGCCAGTGATTCTGCTGTAGGTGGGTTTTCTATCCTTTCACCTTCTTGCCAATATGTTCCGTCATCGTGAATTTCTATGTCTGGCCGACCTTCCTTTTTGAATATAGTCATAGTTTTGCCTCCTTTCTCGTTTTGGGTGGATCCATTGCGTTAAGTTCTGCTTCAAGCTCTAAGAGCGATTCTTTAGCATCATTTAAAATAACGCTTTTGTTGATGTTGAATTTATTTTCATCCATATCCTTGAAGCTCTCTAGAAATTTACCTGCATAAGGTATTTTTGATAATATGCCGCCTTCTGCTTTATAGTTGCCAAGCCTTTTTTCTATCAACCTATAATTCGCGTAGTTGGGGTTTTGTAAAAAATTAGATATGCCTATTTTGCCGTTTCTAAGTGCTGCTATTTGTTTTTGAACAGCTGCTTCGTTTTGTTTCGCTGAGGCTTCCGCCGATTTGTTTGAGAGGGTTTTGCCTGTTTGTCCAAGAGTTGAATCTTTCACTCCACTTTTGTAATCTACGTTACCCCTATTTCTTTTGAGAGCTTTTTCTAAAGCTTTTTCAAATTGTGGTAAATCTAGTCCGTTTTCTTTCGCTGTTTTCTTTATTTGCGAATCTATTGGTTCGTCTGTGCTATTGCCCAGCAGCTTTTCCGCCACTTCTGAATATTTTATATCATCATCGTCTGTTGAAAACGGCTTGCTGTCCGTCTCTCCAAGTTCGCCCATCTGCCGCCTTATGTAATAGTCTGGAGCATTGTGCTCATTCATTTTTGATTCTACTTCCTTTAGTGTGCCCAAATCCGCATTTATCTGGCTTTTAAGATACGATATTACTTCCTTCAGGCTTTTTCTTTCCTGTTCATCAGTAGATGCGGCAAGCTGCGCCTGATATGCTGGTATTTGGGCTATGCTACCATTGAGCCTTGTTCGGATTTGCGTTTGTTCTTGCGCCAGCTTGTCCCAGGCAGATTTTTGCAACTCAAATTCCTTGTTTTCTTTTTTTATCTCTTGGTCTTGCACAGCCAACTGATGCTGCCTATCCCGCTCCGGTCTGCTGGTCTTTTCGTCTATCGTAGCCTGGTCGTGGTTGAGCCCCCGTATCTTTGCAAACCGATGTATGTCAGCAAGTTCTAGATTGTTAGGCGGTAGAAAAGCGGCAAATCCTTTGGCAGGGGTAGCCCCGTCTGTGGCAACTGGCTGCTTTGGCACCTTCCACGTCTGCCACCAGTTGCCGCCGAACACGCCAGGTCTTTCATCGCCGACGGTCAAATTCCTATCCTTTAGGTAGGTGTCCAGATTACCAAGGTCATCCAAGCCTTGCCTGAAAGCAGCAAAGCCGCTCCTGTTTCTTTCTTCTCTCAGCTTTATCGCTCCAAGCGGATCCATTTCCATAAAGCCTCCTATCCCATGCCTTTTATTGTTGATATTGTGCTCAAAGCTTGACCTGCTCCGTCAAGGAACGATGCAAAGCCTGATTTTTCTGCCGCTTTCGCGTTCGCCTTGGCTTTTTGCACATTCACTAGATTATCAGTCAGATTGCCTTCTATGCCTAGCCTTGCCTGCATATCCGCCCCTAGCATACTGTTTGCGTTCGCAAGCGATGTTTGGTGGTTGTCCCTAGCCTGTTGCTGCAACCGGTCATAGACGGCATTTTTGCCGCTTCCAGAAAGGGGGCTACCTCCGTATGCTGAGAGACCGCCTTGTATGGCTTGGTTTATTTCGTAGGCGTTTGCATCCTGGCGCAACTCGTTTGCCGCATTTATCCGGTCGCGCCAGTCGTAGTCGCCGGCTATGGCCATCTCTCTGTCGTGCCCTGCCTGCGCAACGTCTCCGACTTTTCCGTAGGCGTTCTGGGTAGCCGCATTTTGCTTGCTGTTTGAGAGGATTGAGCCCATTCCGCCCAGTGCAGCTGCTCCGCCTATTATCAATGGTAGCATAGTGTGTTCTCCTATAAAAATCCTATCTTAACTTTCGCCAAGTATAAAGATGCTCATATTCGTTGGTTTGGTGCTTTCTATATATCCTAGTACCAGATTTATTGCTAAGGTGCGATTTCAATTGGCTCGCATACGTTCCACTTATAGTAGGGCCAGGATCATATAGCACGGGGGTTGGACTTGGCAACGAAGGAGCTTTGCTTGGAGCCGAAGAAGAAGTGGTTATAATTTGCTCGTACCAGCACAAGCTTGGGAAGAATAATGGCGCATATATGTCGGTAGAACTTGTTGGGTCAGCAGGCGGCAATGCAGGAGTATTCCACACGAGCCCTCTCAGATTTCTAGCAAAAGACAAAAAGTCAGCACCAATGCTTACGATGCTACTTGGCATTGTCAATCCAGTGAGGGATGTAGCACGACTTAAGAATTCGTCAGGAATATATGATTCGTTGAAATTTGGTAGGAATTCTACGCCTATTATACTGTTCATCGTTGTGATAACACCGTCGTTGAGATATATTTGGTTATTATAGACAAGTTGATGTACCGATCCTGCATAACCTATTCTTATTTCCGAGCCAACTACATACTTTACTTCAATGCTACGGTAAGCTAACGGACTTTCTATACTGAATTTTGACATAAATGTCAACACCTTTCCGCTTTCGCTTAAATTACCATTATATTCCACATTGTTTAATTTTGCTTTACTCTCATTCCACCTGTATTCTGGTTCTGCAATCAAAGAAAAATCCCCCGTTGATACTCCCTCAGGGAATGTTGCTCCTTCCGGTGTCCAAAGGATTGAATTTGTGTAATTGTCTTTGCCTTCATCATTCTGAACCGCCTCGCTCGGTCTATCATCTCCATAAGCAGGTTCAGTTATTGAAAGGCTTGGAATTGGCAGGGCGGTCATGGTTGGAGGGAATACCTTTGTTATGTTCAAAGCCCCGTTTGTTTCTCTGTTTATGCTGGCAGGGTTTTCCTCATTAACACTAATTACTATATTATCAGCGAACTCAAAAGCTTCGTCCATAGAACTAATTGGAATAATTGAAAATGATGCTGTGTAGGTTTGCGTTGAGTTGACAATGCCGTAAGGCTCCCATAAAATTTCACTAACTTCATAATTTGGGTCATTGTCATTGATGATAACTTCATTATTTTGCTCCGCTCCATTCGCGGGCGGCTCTATTGAAAGGCTTACAGAGCTTATTTCGCTAATATCTGGTGGTCTAGGGATAGCACCTGCATTAATAAGTTCTGCAGCAATAGAAAGTATAAAGTCTCTCCACCTTATTCTAACGCATCTATCTCCTTTCATACAAATCACATAATCAGCATCTTTGCCTAAAAGCGATGCGTAATTTAACAAAGAGCTAGCCGCATCTCTATTGGCATTGAAAGGCGTTGGTTCCCCACTGCCCAGCATTACTTGGTTGTCTTTGCCCGTAGGTTGCCAAATTGCTTTCACCTTCTCACTCAATTCAGCATCGGCTTCTTTCCTCGCCAAAACCTCTGCTTCCAATGCGCTTTGGTTTGCCTTACCATTCCAATACTCGCGCTCGGATTGGTCTATGTGAATTTCGGGGTCGTTAATATGTTCAAGCAAAGCTTTGTGTATTCTCTGCACAAGGCTAGTGTCGGATGTTTTTTGAAAGAGCAATTCAGTGTTTCTTTTTTGCACCAGAATTAGCACCAAAGAATTTTCTTTGTCCATAAGTGCCTCTTCTTCAATTCCAGAGGCATTGCGATAGCTGAGGGTAGCTGATTCCTGCAATTCAGGAGCCGCCACGAAATAGAAAACATCGCCTGTGGAAAAGCTGTTGGTTATATCTGCATTTGTTGTTTGTGCATTGAAATTTCCGTTTATCTTATATACGCGGCAATAAACGGATAAGCTGCTGGTATCCTTTATCGTGCCCTGCAAGCCGCTAATCGCTCCGGCTCCTTTTGAATGCAAGTTGACTCCCAAGCCGAATTTAATATTCGCATCACCGGACATATCCAAGCTGGCTGAGCCGGTTACCGCAACCATTGCATCGTCCAGGACTCCTACGCTTCCTGCTTTGTTCCTTGTTTTGTTCGGAAGGAATTCCAGCAGCCTCCCGATAAATTCCGCTAGCAATGGCAGCCCTATCTTCTTCGCTCCTACTATCGGTGGTTCGGTCTCGCTCTGTATCGGCAACGCAAAATCAGGGCTGTAATCACTTTCCTTAACCGCCGGATGTTGCACTATCTCTCTGTAATTAACCATTTTCTTGACCCTCGTTTTTGGTTTCCAACTTTTTAATCCTGCTATCCAAATCGCTCAATTCTTTGTCCACGTTCCTAAGCAGCACGCCGCACATATACACCGCTGTGTCCGATACCTTCCCCAGCTTTGCCGCGCCTAATAGGTCGCAAAGCTTTTGCACGGCTTCCTCTATGTTGCTTCTGTTTATCCTGGTTGCTGGCAGTGTTTGCGCGCCCTTTATGCCAAGCCCTGCTTTTCTTTTGTCGTTCATTTCTGCCAGCCCTCCGTATCCGTTAGCATAACTTCCCTTAGGTAACCTTGCAGCTTAATCTTGAACTTGCTGGAAAGCCCGCGCCCAAATTTGTAAAAATTAACTGTTGCGTTGGATGTGTCTCTTGAGCGAATGAGAATATCGTCTTTGTATAAATCTATGGTTCTTTTTTTCATAGCCATAGCCACATTGAATAGAGCCATGCGTATTGTTATTTCGCTAAGAAGTATATTCCTTTCGTTCCTGTATGTCCACTCAACGCTGAATCTTTTGTCTGACTCCCATTTACACAAGTGCATTGCGGAATCGCCAGCAAGAATAGGCTCGCTATTTTCCGTGCCCGAGTCCGTGAGCGAGAATATTGCGGCATTAATCTCCTGCCTGAAAGCGCGGTTCTGCGAGTCTATAGCATAAAAACAATCTATGTTTTCAATTATTCTTAGGTCGGTCGTTTTCCAAACTGTGTCCGGTGCTATGCGTGAATTCTCATCGAATATTACTCTTATCCTTTTTTCTCCGTTCAGCTGTATTGCCCCCTTTTCTTTGGTCAGGAGGTCAAGCCGCTTGTTTATCCCGCTCCAGTCCACCAGCAAGTCGTATGTTTTTTCAAGCCGCACGAATGAGAGCGGAACATCAATGGAATCGGCTATATTGAACCTTTCTATTGATTTGCTGGATATGAATAGAATATCCCTATCTTCTCCCCACAATCCTATTATTTTGTCGGATATATTACTAGGCACCTCGTATTGATTATTCTCGGGAGTGATGTTGAAAGATCCGATGTCTGTGTAATAGACAGCGTTTTTGTACTCTACAGTAACTTCTTCCATATCTTGTTTCGGCAGTGAGAGTATCCTCAGATTTCCTTGCTGGTCTCTTAGTTTTAGCGTTCTTGCCGCAAGCTCATTTTTTGCCAAGCCTTTAATTACTGCCGTGGGTAGCTTTCCTAGATCGTTCCCTATTATATTTTGCTCCCGAAATTTTTGTATTGTTATTTCTTCGCTTTTATTCGTTTTAATGTAGGGGTTAACGTTTGTATATAGTCTCGTTCCGATGCTGAAAGCTCTGGAACGTTGACCCCATAGATAGTCCTGTGTATGGTACGATAAAGATGTTCCATTGAGTACGGCATCTCCGTTTATTTCGTAAACTCTAAGCATTGGAGATACTATGAAATCTTCTTTTGCAAAAGCTGAGTTTAGTGAGTAAAATGTTTTAAATTCTCCGCCGGGTAATACATGGCTCCACTCGTCCGGTGTAGCTGTCATAAATTCTACAGTAGAATTTATTTTCTCTTTAATATAATCTATATTGTCGCCTTTTCTAAATTCGCTAGGGCGCAATTCGCTCTTGCCTTGGTAAAAACTATGTATTTCGAAATCACCTAGTATTCGCTCTGGAATCTTAAATTTTCCGTAGTGAAAAGTTGCTCCCCCAGCATCTTTACCTATCTGGACTTGGCAAAATGGGATTCTATAGCTAGAAGTAGCTGATACGGGCACTGTAACAAGGAAGGGCAAAGGTTCATAAAAAGTCACTGAATGCGGAAACGTGCCACCATTCTCATTCGTTAGTTTACTTGAAATTATTATATTACCGCTCGTCTGTGAATTTTTCCACTCCATCCCGTACGCATTGTCGTTCTGACCCAACCCTGATTCTATGTATTCAGTATTGAATAGATAAAGATGGTTTACATACTCTAGATACACCATAGGGCGGTCTGTATTGTCTATGTCCATTATTGCTTTCCAGTCTGTAGTATGTTTACCTAATTGAGAGTTATCGTTTAGATAGGCAACGTAAGGATAGTCATCGTCCATTTTTGTCCTTCGCCTTATTTGTCTTAATGCAAGAATTTCTCCTGTGTTTTTGTCATATATAAAAACGGATTCCTCGGAAAGCAATACAGTAAAATCCACTGGTTTTGCATCCCTTCTTATATCCACGACTCTTTTGTATAAATATGCATTGGTGTTTTTGTAATGGTATTTCATCCACACAGGCGACCAGCTCCTGAGCGAAAGAATGCCCATAGGGAACTTGTTCGTTATGTCGTCAGGTGTTTTGGTGGCGAATAGAGGATTTTTGATGAATGTTAGCACGGGGGGATTATTGCCTTCTCTCTCTGCCATAAATGCTAGGACATTGCAGTTGAACAAAGCAAGTATGTTGTTTGACACTTCAAAATCTATCGTATTCATTTCAGTTATATTGAAGAATTGTAGTGTCTTATTCGTTAGGGTCATATAGCTTATTGTTTTGATAGGCCGTTTGGCATCCACTCGCTCATTGTCGAATTTGAAATAATTTGTAGGGATGCGTTCTCTTTCTTCGCCACTACCATATTCTAAGAAATTTAAATTCGGTTTATCAAAATATCCATAGCGCGCTTTGACTGCTTCCAATTTTTCATTGAATATTTTTCTCTCGAAGATATAATAAGTGATGCCATTCATATACATTGTGGCATGGTATTTACCAACGCCAGCGCTCCCTTCCAATTCCCTTACTTTTGCTGGTGCAGCTTGTATGCCCTTTTCTGATATATAGCAGTCAACGCCTTCGCTATCGTTCTCCGACGCACCCAAGGTTGCAAGGTCAATGGCTGTTTTGGTGCTCATAAGCCCCTCCCTAGCCAAAAGTTAGCTGCTAGGTTACTATTGGATGGAGCGACTTTTACCCTATCCCTCACGTTGTTGCGCATCAATTCCTTTTCCTGCGATGCGAGCTGGTCTTTCAACTGGGCAATGAGGTCGGGTTCGAACTTGATACCGTTGGCCAGCTCAAGAGCGACAAGACATATCAGATATGGTATATGCGATGTAGGTATCATTATCTGGACTTCCAGAGGGTCATATTCTTTCCCTGTTGCCACATTTCTTGATTCGCTAGGGCTTGTTTCCCAAGGGAACAATATAGCCCTGTCAAATATCAGAAGCAGGTCTGCGGTCTGCCAAACACGCACTATGCCCTGATTTTCCTCGACTGCATAGCATATCGCACCGGATTGCCTCTCTTGCTCAAAGAAGCTTCTTTCATTGACTATCCTGTAGCCGGCTACTTTGTTGCTACTCCTGACAATCGCGCTTATCAACCTTTGCGGTAGCTCCTGCATTGAGCGACCATCTACGCCGTTCCACTTTATTTTTGAAACGCTGGTATTGCCGCCTGGTCCTTCCACAAAAATTTCAAGGTTATTTGAATCCCCGCGCACAAGCCGTGCGAACGGACTAATGCCATCGTGATACCATTCCGACACAATTACTTTTTCCGTCCCGATGCTCACTTGCGGGTCGTTGTTGAATCGGGATATAGCATTGCGCATATATCCCGCATAGAGGTTTTTCTCCTGAATTGAAAGTGAATCCACATCGTCTTCTACGACCTTTGCGGATTTCGCTGCTTCCAGAAGAACATCAGAGTACAGCATTGCCCCCCGCTTTTACAACCTTCGTACTTGTACTTTTCGTACTTGTACTTTTCGAATTTACTCCAGAGTAGGTTTGGGGTATTGCTGAGTAGGTTTGGGGCAGAGCCGAAAGAGATTGCTCTACCTTGTGTGCCTCTTTTACTGCTTCCGGGTTTAGCAAGTTTGCACCATTATTCCACACGATTTTTCCATTCAGTTTTATTGGCATATATCCTCCTAGTATAAGATGGCACAGCAACCAGGCGACCAAACCCCGTTGCTTCCAGTTAAAACATCCATACGGAATGAGGTAAGTCCATTCTCGTTGCTTCCATTGATGCCGAGTCTTATGTTTATCCCGCCCTCGTGAGCCGTGTTCTCTTCTTCCACAACATACCTACGCGCAGGCGTGGCTGATGCGAATGCGAACGCTTTTTCTGAATAAACAAGCACGCTGTTGAGCGGTGTAGTGGAGTCATTGACTCTTATCAGAGTTGCGCCTGCCGCGACCGGAGCGCTAAGGAATCCTATGCCGAGTGCTCTGCCTAATGGGATTGAGCCAGCGGGCAGCTGTGGCCTATTTAGCAGAGGGTCAACTGGTTTGCCTGTGGATAGGTCTATGTCGTAAAGGCACGTGAATGTGCTAAGCTGGCCGCTTGTTTTGCCGTAGATGTTTTTTGCCTGAACTCCGTCTATCTGGAACATAGTGCCTTTCTGCACTATCCCTGATGTGGCTGTTGTGCCAATGTAGCTCTGAGAGCCAAGACCTTCGCCTGTGCCTGGTATGTTGCCCCACGGGTCTGTGCTACGAACGGTGAAGTTTCCCGTTCCGTCTGGTATTATGCCATCAACCACCGTTCTCCACACGTCCGCGCCGCCAAAGCTGCCGAGCCTGTTTTTGAACATCTCCTCGTTTGTGCTTGGCAGGAATGCGTTCTGCGTGCTTCCCATAAGTGCCGCAAACCCGTTCTCTGGAATCAGTATGTTGAGCTTGCCGCCCACTCCGCTATGCCTTACAGCAGCGAGTGCTCTCGCTAGGTCGCCCCACGTGAGCTTGCCCTGTGTTTCTGCCGCTATCGCTTTGTCTCCTGCCGACATAAGCCCATAGTAGAACTTTGATTTAAGGTCGTACTGCATCGCCGTGCGCATCGGCGCGAGTATTTGTTCCTCGCGTTTTAGCACATCGTTGGACAAATCCCTAACGCTCAGAGAATCGTAAGTGAATGATGTGTCTAGCACCACATTCACCTTTTGCTCGGGGTTTTCAACCGCGCCGCTTGCGGGCAGGCCAGCCATTCCTGAATACACCTGGCTGGGCTTGCGAACATAGACTTCTATGTTTGAGCCCTTTTCCTTTGTCTCCGGGCGGAGCTCTTTCGCAACGCTGCTGAACTCGCCCATTTCCTCGTTCATCTTGGCGGCACATATAGTGACCACCGGCTTTGATAGCACCTCACCGGTGCCTGTTGTTCCTAATGACATAACAGTCAGCTCCTGCGCTCTCGCGCATAAAATTGTTTGATTGATTACAAGGCATCAGAAATGCCAGGGAGTTGGAGTATTTGGCATCTTGCCTTTGTATTCCGCCCCCCGAGGCGGTTTGCAGCTCCACGGCTCGCTGCCAGCCACTTACAAGGCATCAGAAATGCCAGGGAGTTGGAGTATTCGCTTACGCTGTGCCCCCCGAGGCCCATTAGTATAAATATACTAAAAAAAATGCAGGTCGGCAAGGGTAAATGAAAATTAATTTATTCCCTTGCCTCCGTATTTGCGCATGTGCTTTATCACATCCTCCATACTAGCATTTTCTGTTTTAAGTACTGGCTCGCTACCTGCATCGCCGCTTGTTGTTGCAACAACAGAGGGGGGCACGGGGGGCTGTGCGGCTGGCGGAGTGGCAGTTGCGGCAGCTGGCGCGGTTCCCTTTTTGTCAATAATGTCTGCGGCTTCCTTGCCAACCGCACTCAGCCACATTCTGAGCGTGGGCAAAGGCTGCTTGGCAAGGTTCTCCGCGCTCCAGCCTTTTTCTGCCATCGCGTTGAAAAGCAGCTCCATAGTGGCGTAGGGATATTTGGTTGTGAGAAATAGCTGCTCTATGGCAGGATTTGTTGCCAGTATAGGAATGTAGTATTCAGCTTGCTCGCGGAACATATCCATATTTTGCACGGAACCGGTTTCCGAAACCGTTTGGAAAAAAGTCTCTTTTTCTTCCCTGGCAACTACCGCTTTGTATTCCTCTTCCAAAGCCTCGTATTTGCCGAGTGTTTTTGCGGCAGACGTTTCGTCTTTGTCAGAAACGAATTTTCTGTACTCGCTTTCCAAGTTCCTGAGCTTTTCTTGCAATTGTAAATTTTCGCTTTTTGTTTTTTTTATGACATCATCCTTTAGAGATAACTTTTTTTTATACTCGGTGTCCTCGGCTTCCTTTTTCTTAGCCGAGTCCGAACCTTCCGCAGGCGTGGGCGGTTTTGGTTCCTCCGGTGGTTTGGTTGCATCTGCCCACTCTTTTTGTGCTTGCGCTATCTGCGCTTGGAATGGGCTTTGTGTCTCAGGTGCCGCTGGTGTAGCGGGTGGGGTGGCGGGTGGCACTGCTGCCGCTGGCGGTGTTCCTTGGCTTGTTGCCTGCTGTGTCTCTGTGCTTGGTTCCATGGCTATGTTCCTCCGTTGATTTTTGCCGTCTCAAGTCTCTCTTTTTGGTCAATCTTGAACAATTCTATGTCCTTGTCTATGCTCATCTGATGAAGCTTCATTTGCAATTCCTCTTTTTCCAGAATGAGTTTGGCGCGGTCATTCTCAAGCTCCATAACTTTGATTCTTTCATCGGACTCTATCTTCGCCATTCTCGTTGCGTATTGCTGTTCCGCGGACACAACAGCAGCCGCGTGGGTGGCTTCCGCCATTTTGTTCTCGTTCCGCATAGCCTGTATGGTGGATTTCAGTTCGCCGTTCTCCTGCTCAAGTGCGAGACGGGCGGGGTCGCTCTGCTGCTGGAGTTCAGCGGCAACCGCTTCAATAATGGTGGCTGGCGCATCGTAGGTTTGCAGGATTGCCAGTTGCATGCGAATGGGCAAATCCTTAACGCTCAGAAGAAGCTGGATAGCGTTGGAATTTTTGATTCCCTGCGTCACGTTGTCAACAACGGAAATTTTTATTTCTATCCCAAGCAGCACCGCTAGATAGCCTTCAAGCAAACTGGCGACCCGCTTTGCCGAATCGCACAGGTTCATAAGCATTTGCGAGAGCGCATCCTCTTTGTTCTGATTCCGAAGCAAAACGGCGGTAGCGGTCTCGTTCCCTTTGTTCTCGCTCGCGTAGTTGCTGCCCGTTGTCCGGTCCACAAGTTCAAGCAGGCTGCTTTGCATTTGTTGCAGCTTAGAAATATCGTTCATCTGCGGGCTAACAATGGGAGGGTCTAGTTTTATTGAGACTTGACCTACTTCTGTTGGAGGGATTAGGCTTTTATAAACGTAATAATTGCGGGGTGCGTTTTCGTCCCACTGCTTTGAATATTCGTTGTCGCCAAGGCTTTCTTCTGGCAATAATATGGGGTCGCGGGAGATCATTCTCTCCGCAGAAACTGAAAGGTTTGCGGAGAACGCACTGCACAGATGGCGGAGTTTAAAATGATAACCGCGCCAATGCACCTGATTATCGGAAAGAAACACCTGCTGCCCACGCACGGGTATAATCGGAAGGCTGGGCAGTGGTATGGAAGTTGAAGCAACGATGCTTTCGTCCTCTATCTTTGTTATTTCAACAACGCCGTCTTTGTAAACGAAATGGGTCAGAACGGGAATCTCGTTCGTGGCAAGCGCAAGCCCGTCCAGATTATTCCAGAGCGACCTACTGCCGCCATGGCTATCGGTTTTCTTTTTGTCTATTACAAGGCACTCCGTTTCCGTGTACATCACGTGCAGGTTGCTCAGTCGCTTAACCTTCAATTCGCCGCTGTCCTCGTGGTAGAGGTAAATAAAGCTAAGTCCGTCTTGGCAAGCCTCGCGCAGGCACTCCGTAAGAACCTTGTTAAGCCTGCCTTGCAGCTCTGCATCAACTTCGCCGAATACATACGGGTTGCGAGTGAACGAGTTCACCGTGCTGTCGCAGATGGGCGACACTATGTCCAGATGAATGTTCGCCCTGCCTTCGCCCCAGCTCCTGCCCAGGTCAGTGTGCCAACCGCTACCGCTCGCGTAAGTTTTTCCACGCTTGAAATCCTCTTTGTCCAGGCTGAAATAGCTGCCGTTGTCTTTCACGAACTGGCGGATGGCTTCCACTTTGGAACGCTCTTTGTCTTTTGCTTCAAAATCCATTTCAGCCTTCTCCTAATTCTAAAAAATTGGTTAGAGCAGGGGGGATAGCCTTCGCTGATTCTGCGGAATCGGGGCATATACCCCCCTCCGCAATGAGGGGCACTGGGGGGGCAGGCCTACTATCCAAAACCTTTATTGAAACCTCGTAATTATTCAAGTTCTGCACCTCTGGCTCAAAGAATCCGAGCATCTTGCACAGCATTTCCTTTGCTTTGAGTATTGCCGCGAAATTTGGATAATCTCCCGCCTTGGCTTCTATGATAAGTTCTTCTAGTTCGCGTATCATCTTGGACTTTGAATATCCCTCATTTGCTTTTATTTGCTCGCGGAGTTCTTTTATCTTGGCTTGCACTCTGGGATAGCGATAAACCCTATTGCCTGAACTTGACGCATTCTTTTCGCTATAACCCGCGGCTATGGCAGCTTTGCCAATGTTGCCACCTGTTTTGATAAATTCCTCTGCAAATTTACTTTCCTGTTCCGAGAGTTTCCTCATTCAAACCCCCGCGGAAATGCCGTTTTTGGGGTGCTTTTATGTGTAATTCTTGTGTAATTTAAGCCAAGCAAAGAAATAGATTCGATAACTATCGCAATGTATGAGTATTTACTAATTATCCCTAACTGAAATTTAGACCTTCCTTTTTTTTTCTTACCGAGCGGAAAACTAGGTGCGAACCTCAACAAAAACTCCTTTTGTTCATAAAAATAAAATATGAAAATTAAAAGCAAAACGCGAGAGCTTGCAGTTTAAGGTCGTTTTAAATTGTCAAGGATAAATGCAGATTTTTCGCACTTTTTGGCAGGAACAAGGGGGGATAAAGCCCGATTTTGTCGGCTTCGCTGGCTTTTCTTGACGTTTTAAAGCAAATCGGTGCGTTTGACACAGCAAAGCTGTTCTATTTATTTGAAAAAATTCATTCAGCGTAGAAGGATTTTTTTCAAAAAAAGCCTTAATAGAATTTATTCCTATAAATTCATTATTTATTTATTTATTTTTATATCCGCACACGCACGCGCGCGGATATAGTTACCGAAGGAACAATTTTGCAAAGGGCAAAAGGCCTACCCCGAAAATCTTGCGATTAGAGGCTTTGGAAAGGTTTGTATGGGTGAAAGGGCACCCAAGCCGTCAAAGTGGCTAGAAATGGCCTTAAAATGGAAAAAAACTACTTTTCTATCAGAACTTCTAAAAGAGCCATCACTGACTCCTTGCTTATGTCCCTGTATCGGAACGAATGTATAAGGTTGCTTATGTTTATTTTTTCCAAATCGCCTTTGCCGTTTCGCTTACGAAGCTTATTCGCTACCCTGCAAAGCAGGCGGACAGCGATAGTGGCATTGACATCATTTGACTGCCTCGCTTTTACGTTTGGCGGAGGAACATCGGAGAATGGCTGAAGTTTGGCTATCCAGAAGCAATACAGCGCGGCTTCATTCCATTCTGACATTTCTATTCTGTGGAACACGTGGAAATAAACCCTGCGGCGTTCCACCAAATCTATTATGCTTGTCATGCAGTCACGCGACACAGACAGCCTATTTCTTGGAATATCGGCATCGCTTTCCCAAATCCAGCTAGCGACCTTAACCGCTTTCTCGGTTAGTTTTTGCTCACTCAGTGTGCCAAACTGTGGAAAATCTTCAGGTTCGCAGGATTTTACCTCTCTATGCCCGCTTCTTTGAACAACCGATTAGTAGCTTCAAGTCCTTCTTTGTCTTCCATTAACCAGTCAAAAAAATCCTGATCCGCCGGCCTTATTCTCTCGTTCTGCACCAATGAAGGCTTTTGGCTAATGTAGCTTTCATACATATCTTTCAAAAATTCTTCCATTTCAGGGCTACCAGGCTTTGGCAATTTAAATAATCCATTCACCATCATAACGAAATCTCCTGCTTTTACTTAAGAATATACAAAAAAAAGCCCGGCTATCTACGTATTTCCCGCTCCAATTGCGGGCACAATAGATAGCCGAGACCTCTATCCATAATATAGTAAAAAATTTTGAGAATGTAAAATAAACGAGCCTGCTATGCCAGCTCTAACCATTTTGAATCTCGTTTAATAAACTACCTTCAAAATGCTCGTAAATTATATCCCTAACATCATTATTTAACTTGAAAAAGGCTATGGTAGCGTTTTTCAAGTGTGCGGGGGACGGCAATTTTATGAGAAAACCATCATCCACAAGGCTTTGTCTTGCCCCGGACATAATTCCTTTAAGCAGAGTATCTACTTTTTGGTCAAAATACTCCTTCAACACTTCTAGTCTTTTGGAATCCATTACATACAGCAAGTCCCTATATTTCTTCATATTATCTGTATTTTTATCTACACTTTTTCTATTCTTGTCCTCTAAAGACTTAGCTCTTTTGCTACAACGTTCCTCTTGCTCTTTTTGCCCATTCTTCAATTCCGCAATCTCTTTTTCTAAATGGTTTTTATATTTCCATATTCGCCAAAATAGAAATACAAAGAAAAAGTTGGAAAGCAATAAAATTAATAACAATACTCGCAAGGGACTAATATTATCATTCAAAAAAATTATAACTTGCCAAAACAAATCTTTAACCCATTCCTTATTTAGAAACCCTATGATAGATCCACCAATAGTAAGAAAGCCTCCTATAACGCCTATAATTTTCCAAAACAAATCCAATTTATTGAACCATTCTTTAAATCCCACACTCACCCCCCACCATTCCTAGCCGCCAACTCAGCCAACCTAGCCAACTCTTGCTTTTGCAATATTTTCTTAGCCTCAGAGTTAATTTTGTAGAGAGCAGAGTCTCCGCTTTTGTTTTCCATAATCTTTATCAAAAACCCATCGTACTCCAAGCCCCTAACTACCGCAGTCTGTTCTAATAACATCTTATTTAATGACATTTCAATATAATCACAAAGAATTTTCATTTCGTACCCATTTAATTCGTTCATCTCTCGCCTGAGTACGCGATAAGCATTTCTTCTTGCCCGAAACAAAATATCTACGATAATATAAAACTCAACAACGGATAGAATTACCAAAAAAATTTCCATCACGCTTTACCCCACATTATTCCCATTTTCTATGTTTTTAAATTTATCGCGCAACCTTTTTGATATTTCATTTATTTTCTCTATCTTCCCATAATTTGCTCTCATTTTTTTAAAAGAATATAAGAACAAAGAAATTGCCCCATAAACATTTTCAGGATAAGTTCCCTTAACTTTATAAACCTCTATTAGTTTATCTAGGAAATCAAGGCTTTTTTCATCTGCTTTGTTCATTTCTAACTTATTACATAGGTAAATATTGCAATAATTATTGAGAGCCATAAAACAACTAAATTCATCACTATGGATACTTGTTCTGGCAACACTGAGATAATTGCTAGCAAATTCCCTAAGTATATTCTTATTTGACAAATTTAGTTTCTCTATTGTTTTTCTAATATTTCCTACCCTCCACCAGTTCCATATACCGCCACCCACGAAAACGGTAATTATAACGCCTACCAAAACTAGAAGATGAGCGAATGAGCTTGAATAAAATTCATGTGAATCTTTCAAAAGAGCCACAGTAACGCTGTCATAGTTTAGCTGTTTAATCGTGTCCCTGCAAAAATGGCGGACAACGCAAACCGAATCCTGTATAGTATCGCAAATCACGCTTTAACCCCATTACCAACTAAAACCCCTAATCCTTGCCTGACTATTGCCACGGCATCCGCATCAGATAAATTCGCAAACTTAACTGGTTGCCCACCCTGTCCAGTATAAGACATACCGAACAACTCCTCAACCGTAGCGCCCATCTCTAGTAACTTCTTAATTTTACCATAAGACGGCTTTGACTTTCCCGAAATTATACAACTTACTTGGGATACAGTGCAATTTAAACTTTTTGCAAGCTCCTTTTGGGAAATTTTTTTTCGCTCCACAAAACCCAAAATGTTGTTTTTTTGCATAAAAAACCTCTATTTAAATAAAATTTAAATAAAAATTAAGCAAAATTTAAATAAAAATTAAATAAAACTTGCTTTTTTGATTTTATTTTATTATATTTGAATTATATTTGAATCATTTGAATTAAATATTAAAATAATTCAAACAAAACACCTTAACGGGCTTTTTGCCCAGGAGTTGAAAAATGGAAGAGCAAAAAAACAGAACTGTCTGGGAATCTTATTTACCCGCTCTAGAGTCTTGCTTAGAGAGAGCTAAAGAAGACCGCGGAACTAAATACCAGCCTTTATACGAGATGGCACAACTTGCTTTATCTCTTATCCCACCAAAGGAACAAAGAATATTAATAGCAGAACAAGCCACATTACTCCTATCCGCAGAGGAACCTGAGAGAGATTTACCTGCTTGCACGGAGGCTTGTATTTTCGCAGACAACCTAAACATTGACCGAAACATTGCGATGGAATGGTATATTTGTTGCGCGAAAAACGAATGGAGCGACAAACACAACAATCCTATACTCAATTGGCAAGATTCGTTAAGATTATTTGCAATGCAATTACTACAAACCGGAGGTTCCTAATGCCTAACACACTAATTGAAATTACTGAAGAAGCGCAAAAAGTTTTGAAAGAAAACAAAAGCGATGGTTATTCGTTAAAACGCTTGGCCAGCGAAGCCATAATTGAGAAATATGGCAGGCCTACGAATAGCGCGGGGCCTGTGCAAACGCACGACGGTCCATTGCGCCACCCCCCTAGCCACTACACCGGCGAAAGCGTGCTCAACCCAACGCCCGGCGCGGAAGAGATGAAAATAGCCGCCAAGTTATTGTTCAAAAACAAAGGAGTGCCAGAGCTTGCCATTGGCAAACTGGACAACCGCAATCCAAACTACGCCAAAATAGCAGCAGCCATTTTTGAAATAGCAGGAGGTGAGGGATGAGAAGTACTTATGAAAAACTGAGATATGTTGCTCATTCTCTTTTGAGTGATACTATGTTTCAAACACATAAAGAGGCAGCAACAAGAAAACTACTTTTATATCTAATACAACAGTCTCTTGTAAACTTCGATAATGAACGTGTTTATAAAGAGACTAAAAAAAAGAGAGATGATGCTCTTTTCGATTTAATACAATATATAGAAAAAGCAAGAGAATACAAAAAATTGCACTTTGAACTGGAGGGCAAAGTATGAGTGAATATGATCCTGGATTACATTTTGCAAAGGAATATGCAGAAAAATGGATAGAAGATAATTGCGAGAAGTTTAGAGAAGCAGCCATACATCCAGATGACTATTCAAATGTATTGGAAATAATACGTGAAGCTATTAAAGATGCTTTTTTGGCTGGCATAAAAAACATAATGGATGAAATTAAATGGGAAGAAGTAAAATCGGAGGATATCTAATGAGAGAAACGCCACTAGAAATTCTAACCTGTGCAGAAAGAATATCAAACTTTCTGATACCCGAAGATAGCAAAGTCCTTGCTCTCTATTACATTATAAAAGAGGCTTGCTACAAAAACTCATTAGATGAAGCGTTGCAGGAGGCAAGGGAACAATACGACTATTGCAAACGCCAAGCTGCCCGCAATCGGGCAGGGGGTATGGTATGAGTTATGATTGTATGGCAGAGATAAAAGAAGAAAGCGAGGTTCCTCTTACGAACAATTTCAAGCTAATTGATTTAGTTGATGAAATTATGAGTTGGGACATCTACCACGATTTTAAAAAACTTCAAAGAATTCGTAAAATTATAGAAAGTATTTGCTCAAATAGCGAAATCAAAGATAAGACGATAGAACTCGCAAAAAAACTAGCGGATTTTAATAACTGGAAGATTGAAGAAGAAGAAAATATAGCGGAGGACGAAGTAATATCAAAACAGGAGGAGACAAGCAATGAAATGCAGTAAATGCGGAAGGCATGCAACGCATAGGCACAACTCAAAATTTTTGTGCTCTTATTGCTATAAGGTTGA
The DNA here is from genome assembly GCA_031281345.1 of Candidatus Fibrimonadaceae bacterium. Taxonomy (GTDB): domain Bacteria; phylum Fibrobacterota; class Fibrobacteria; order Fibrobacterales; family Fibrobacteraceae; genus Fibrimonas. Next base: position 37,853 of record JAITFN010000026.1, on the reverse strand, counting down.
AAGATTCCGCGAAGAACACGGCAAACTGCCAAGCTTGGATGACATAAAATCACTATGAAAGAAATCACAAAACACCCAATGAGATGGTTAGCCCTGAACCCAGGCGATTGGGCAGATGTTTATTACAGAGGCACAATAGAGGAAAAAGCAGCTGTGCTTGACGATATTGTCGAAACGCTGCTAAAAAACCAAGAACCGAAAATTCTGCACAACAAAATAATCGTTGCTCGATCACACGACTATTACAACGACTTGATTAGCAAAAGGAAAAAACGCTCTGAGCAAGGTGCTGAGATATTTAAAAAACAGAAAACAGAGCTAAATAAATTAAAAGAAACTCTTGGAATAGCCCCAGCACCTTCCCTATTTGACGATGTCAAACCCCGCGAGCAGCCTTCCAGAGAGGAAGCCCTGCAATTCGCTGAAAGCATCGGTGCGACATTTGGAAATGAATGGTATGACTGGTGCGTAGAAAATAATTGGATAGACAAATCCAATCGCCCTATAAACAACTGGAAGCGCGCACTCCGCGCTTATGAAGAAAAAATGAACCCAGATTTCACCCCGCCGGAGACGGCACAACAACAGGAGAATGAGCAATGAGCGATGAATCAAAATGCTGCTGTACAAATTGCAAATCGTCAAGAACTGCCAATTCATTGACAGCCCCAGTCGGCAAGACTGGAATGCTTGGCTACTATTTCTACTGCATACATCCTGGCAGAAAAAACGCACTTGTTTTTGAGCAAGGATGTTGCGGCTTTTACTCTAGAAGAGGTGAGAAATGAGCAATGAGAACTTAGAGGATCTAAATCTATTTGTTCTTGATAAAATGGACATATCTATTCCAGAGGACATAAAAACCAAACTTTGTGCGATGAGCATAAACCAAATATGTGTTTTTAGAGCCAAAGTCAGACAGCTTGATTTTTTTTGCACTAAAATTCTAAAGGAGAGAAAATAATGAGCAATACCGAGCCAGAGCAACCCAGAGCCTTGGATGCAGAAGTTTGGCTGCTAGGCGGAGTATTCCAAGACCAAAGAATAATGTCAATAATATACGGTCTGCTTTCTCCGTCTGATTTTTATTTAGAAAAACATCAGAACATTTGGCAAGCGATGCAGGAGTTGCAAAAATCAGAGACCCCAATAGACATTGTAACCGTCAGCGCAATTCTCAAACAAAATGGACAAGTGCAGTCTCTTTTTGACAATATTTCTAATAAAAATGAATACTTGTTTTCGCTGCTGGAAAGTGTCCCAAGTGCCGCAAACTGCGAATTTTATATAGGCCTGATAAAAGAAGCATCGCTAAAACGCCAGCTAATTGCCGCAGGTAGGAAAATAATCGCAAATGGCTATGATGTATCTAAAACATCCGGCGAATGTTTTAGTAGTGCTCAGGAAATAATTACCAGAATAGCATCGGGGACAAACAACACCCAAATAGAGCACATCGGTGACCTTGCAGAAAAAATGCTTGAAAGCATTGCCCAACGCAAGAAAGAAGGCAAGAAAGGTGGCATTGCCAGTGACTTTTTCCAAATGGATAATTTAACCGGAGGATTCCGAAAGGGTGAATTGACAATAGTCGGTGCTCGGCCAGGAGTGGGCAAAACTTCATTTGCTTTGGGGCTGGCCATAAAAGCCGCAAAGGAAGCCGGACCTGTGCTTATGTTCAGCCTTGAAATGAACGGCGAGCAACAAGCAGCACGGGCGATGAGCTATTATTCGCAAGTATCTGTTAAAAAAACAATGGATGCAACTTTGGATATGGTGGAGATGCAAAATCAAAGAGAAGCAGCTCGTGTGCTCAAAAACGCACCGCTCTACATTGATTTAATAAAAGACCACAACGTTGCACAAATCACAAGCATTGCCCACTCTTACGCTGCTAAAATGCCACTATCTATGATAATTGTGGATTACCTGCAAATTATAGAGACAAACCCGGACCGCAAAAACTACGAGAACCGCAATGTTGCAATAGGGGCAATAACGAGGGCTCTGAAAGTTCTATCCGGTAAATTGAATTGTCCAGTTATCGCACTCAGCCAGCTTAACCGCGACACTGATAAAACAAGCACTGCGAGTGCTCGCAAACCACGCCTGAGCGACCTTCGAGAATCTGGCAACATCGAGCAAGATGCCGATGTGGTAATGCTCTTGCATCGCATCCCTGTGCCTGGTCCAAATGTTGACATAACAAAAACAGATTTGATCATAGCAAAGAACCGCTCTGGCCCAACCGGAGAAGTTAAAATTCACTTCAATCCGCAGAATATAATGTTCAGCGAATACGAGCAATACAACTACTAGGAGGAACCATGAAACAAAAAACGGAAATCAAGCCATCGGGTAACCGCGAGGTAAAAATCATCGCAGGGCAGGAATACTGGTGCATAACAAAAGCCGCAGAGTATCTGGGCATCTCCAGAGTGTCTTTGTGGAATTATGCTAAAAAAGATCGCATTACAAAATTATGCATGTGCGGTCTAAACCTCTTCAAAAAGGAATGGCTGGACGAATTCATAGATGAGCGAACTATTATCGGGCTTGCCAATCGCAAAGGAGGCAAATAATGAGCGAAACAAAATATCTACTGCCAAAGCAGCGAAACAAAAGCAAGGGTTCAGAAATATGGTACGGCGGAATCGTCAAAAATGACGAAACCAAATGGATAAGCCTAAACACAACGGATAAAGATGTTGCAATGGACTGGTTTGCCAAAATGCAGGCAAGCAGATATGCCCCTCCCCCGCCAAAGGAAGAGCAAGCAGCGCGCTTAAAGCTTAGCGAAGCAATAGACACATTCATGTCTGATGTGGATAAAGTGCGGCGTAGAGCGCCTAAAACGGTTTCTAATTACCAAAAACATTTTAACTCATTTAGGAAATGGTGCGGTTTGAATGGAATTGTGGATATTAGCAATATAAATACGCAATTATGTTCTAAGTATGCAAGAGAAGAAATGGGAAATCTGGCAGGAAACTCTGCAAAAGCGAGGATTATTCTTTTTCGTAGTTTCTTCCGTTGGGTGTCAAATAACTATGACATCGCAATGCGTAATCCATTCAATATAATATCTCTACCAAAGTCCAAGCCGGAGCCTCGCAAGTTCTGGACTGTAGAAGAATGCGAAAAAATAATAGAAGCCGCAAACAGCGATGAGTGCAAATGCTGGTTTGCGCTGATGGCTTTTGCTGGACTGCGCCGGGAAGAAGCCCGTTTGCTTAAAATGGAAAATATTGAGCGGTGCAAAATTTCTCTGATAGGCAAAGGCGGCAAAGCTGCAACAATACCAATATCCACAAAGCTAAAAGAACACCTGAACATATACCTAAATATAAGGGGAGATGAACCAGGCTACTTATTCCCTACACTAGCAAAACTCAGTCCAAGCATAGAAAGGTATATAAGAGCAGCAGCAACCAAAGCAGGAGTGTCAAACGCTGATACTGCGCATTACCACCGCTTCCGCCATAGCTTTGCCAGCAACTTGTTACGCCTGGGTAGGAATATAAAAGCAGTGCAAATGCTGATGCGGCACGAAAATGTTACACTAACATTGAATACTTACGGGCATCTATTGCCGAGCGATTTAGAAAAAGAAGTAGAGCTATGAAGCGCGCTCACAGACCTTTTAGATATAAAACCGAGGCAGAGCGCATTGAGGCTATTAAAGCGGCTAAAAAACGTCATTATGAGAGAAATAAAGATATAATAATGGAATATAACAGGGAAATTCGTAGGGAAAGATATAGAAAAGAGCAAGAGGCTAAAGGTTTAACGGTAAAACCATATAAAAGAAAGGAATTAGAGTAAAATGGTGCAAGAGGTTGTTTGGGCTCTATTTGATTCTGAAACAGACGGAGTAAAAAAGGCACTGCCCGAATGCAAGGTTTATTCTTTTGGCCTTGGAAGCGGAACTGGACATATTAATTTAGATTTAAGTGATTTCGAGACTGCTAAGAAAGTGCTGGATACTTATCCAAAACCAGATTATATATTTGCATCGCCGCCTTGTGAAACTTGGGTTCCCCTTTCCCTAGGAAACAAAAGATTTTTTACTAAAGAAACTGGACTTAATTTCTATTGGAAAAAAAATGGGAAGGCTTTGACTTTACAAAAAAAGCAAGGCTGAAACGATTAAATGGTATTTATACGGCCGAATGTACTGCTAAAATAATCAATTATCACAAGCCTAAATTCTGGGCCATTGAAAATGGCGCACGTTCATTGATATTTTCTTATCTATGGGACTTTCTAAAGTTCTCCGGCTACAAGAATATATGCAATTACTACTCTTACGGGTTAGAAGTTTTAAAACGTACTATAATATACTCTAATACTTCATTGTGCTTGAAAAATGAAAAACCTCAAAGAAAACTACTAACAATAGAACAAATCTCCAACAAAAATAAAAAAATAATGAGAGAACGTTATGGGAATATATCTCAAGTTCCCCCAGGTCTTTATTGCGACATAATAAGGCAATTTAGGCAAGGAGGTCAGCCTGTTTTGTTTGATATTTAAACTACACAGTATTAACACATTAACACAGCAAAAAGCAAATAAACTAAGTATATTTTATTATATCACGCTTAACATATTAAACACTTCGCAATCTATATTTTATGCGGTTTCTTGGAAAAATCTACTAAAAATTTACAAATAATGCGAAAGCGGTAGGAATATTAGAAAAATAACCATAACCAAAAGTGCGTAAATGCCAGCGGCAATATCGTCTAGCATAACGCCGTGTTCGTTCAGCACTTTTTTATCGAAATAGCTTGCAGGAAAGGGTTTGAAAATATCAAAAATACGAAACAGAACAAAAGAGGGTAAGGCTATATATAACCACCACTTATGAATTTCTGGAAGCTCATAAAGGGAAAAAAACATAAGAGGGATAAGCTGCCCGGCAACCTCGTCTATCACAATTAAAGAAGGGTCGTGGCTTGTGTATTTCAAAACCTCTTTGCTCGCTATGGTTCCAGCAACATAAACAAGCACAAAAAAGGCAAGCATAGCGTAAAAGCCGCCATAATACGCAAGCACAAACGCAAAAGGCAGCGTTGCCAAAGAACCCGCTGTTCCGCTCGCTATTGGACAATACCCAACGCCAAAAAAAGAGGCGATTACATAAGCTACCTTTTTGTTCATATATTAATTTCCTTCCACAAACTGTCAAACGGAACTACTTTGTATATTGAATATGCAAAGGAGCTGTCTCTGGCTTGCTTTAAGCTACCTTGCGCAGGCAAAAGATGGATAATGGTCAGCATTATAGCAGATATTGCAATTCCTTTTAATACGCCAAAAATGCCACCAAGTACGCGATTCACAAATGTCAAAGGCGCCGATTTTTTTACGAAAAAGTCCACCACCTTAGTAGCTATGCGAACCAGCAAAAAAGGTATCAAAAATGCCAAAAACACACCGAGGCACCTAGCCGCAATAGGAGAGAGACCTTCTATATTTGATGTAAGTATAATTTCAACTATTCCCGAAAAAAGCCAAGCGGATAATATCCCAACAACCCAAGATGCCCAAATCAAACTAACTATAAATCCGCGGACAATACCAAGCACTAAAAAAACAGCAATAAATATGAAAACTATTATATCTATAAACATTGAGTTAATATAGTAAAAGCGGAATAGGCAAAGCCCATTCCGCTTTTTGCATAAAGCTAAAACTTACTTCAACACAACAGCTACTTTCTTGTAATTGGAACCAGACTGAACAATGGCATAATAGCTGCCAGCAGGCACTTTTTCCAAACCAAATACGCTATTGCCAGCACGAACTCTGCCGCTATACACCCTTGCACCGCTCATATCGTATAGAGATATGGTTGCATCTTTTATAGAGGAGATGTGCAAGCTACGACCATAAGGAGCTACTAGCAAGGCTTGACTGGCTGGAGTGAACTTTAGGATTGGATTTGGATCCGGCGGAGATGCACCGCAGTAACCGTCACAGTTTGTAACTATTACACCATATTCTGCTGTGCAATTTGTCTCTGTCGCTTCAGCACCTTGGACTAATCCGCAATAGCATTGGTTGGCTGCAGTACCATCCCCTTCCCAATAGCATAATTTAGCATTGAGATTCACACCAGCATTGTTTCTATCATCGCATTGTTGCTTGGTAACCTCAGTGCCGCCATTACCGCATCCTTCGCTTGCAGCTTTTTCCCAGCAACCGCCTGTACCATTCGCCAATAAAGGTCCATAATCGCAATATACGGAAGCTCCTGCCCCCAAGTCACAACCACCGCATGTAAATTCTGTTTTGCCACTGCATGAACCATCGCTACTTTCTGCTCCTTTGTACAGTTTGCCCCCGCTTTCGCAATTAGCAACCTGCGTTGCGCATCCAACTTCAGTTCCAGAATTATCTGTACTTTTAATCCCCCAACATTTGCCATCACCCCAGTTACATAAAAGTCCTGAGCCACCAGATGTACAAGCCGCAGCCAAGGCTTCTGAAACCAAAACCGCCATAGCGAAAAGCGACAGCACTAAAACCTTCTTCATAGAAAACCTCCTCTCAAAATGGATAATAATAATATACATTATTTTTCCTGAAAAAGTCAAAAAAAACGCTATTTTTTGTAATTTTTACGTAAAATTCACAATAATTTGCTCAAAATAGGAGGGATAGCATGGAAAATGTGACTTTAAATGAGGCGGTAGAGATTTTTCTTTTGGATGTGGAAAAAGTGCGCAAACGTGCATCTGGAACGGTGAAACTTTATAGTGATTATCTAAAACCATTCATAAAGTTCTGTAACTATAAGGAAATTAAGGAGATACAACAAATAACACAAGCCTTTTGCTCGGAGTTCGTGCGAGAATCTTTTGTAAAAAACTCTGCCTACACATCAAAAAACAAAATTTTATTCTTCCGTCATTTCTTTTCTTGGGTCTTTGAGCATTACGACATTTCTGGAAAAAATCCCTTCAAAAAAATTGTAGTAGCAAAACCAAAACCCGTGCCAAGGCATTTTTGGACGGTAGAAGAATGCGAAAAAATAATAGAAGCGGCAAAAAACGCCGAATGCAAATGTTGGTTTGCACTTATGGCTTTTGCTGGTTTAAGGCGTGAGGAATCAAGGCTTTTGCGAATGGAAAACCTCGCAAACGGCAAAATATCCCTGATAGGCAAAGGGGGCAAAGCAGCCACATTGCCCGTATCTTCTAGGCTCCAAACCCATATTGACAGGTATTTGGCAATAAGGGGAACCGAACCAGGTGCTTTATTCCCTTGGCTCTCAAATCTTTTAAAAGCCAAAGAGCGCTTCATAAAAAGAGCAGTAGAAAAATCTGGCATAAAAAACACAGGAATAGCGCATTTTCACCGTTTTCGCCACAGTTTCGCAAGCAATTTACTACGAATAGGGCGAAACATAAAAGCTGTGCAAATATTGATGCGGCACGAAAACATAACATTAACCCTGAATATCTACGGTCATTTACTGCCAAGCGACCTTGAACAGGTTGTGGAGATGTAATGGGTGCAAAGGTATATTATTATTATCCATTTTGAGAGGAGGTTTTCTATGAAGAAGGTTTTAGCGCTATCGCTTTTCGCAATAGCGGCATTTGTTTCACAAGTGTGGGCAGCACCGTGTGTAGCCAATGGTGTAAAAGTATTTTGCCAATGGGGGGCTGATGGTTGCTGGCAGGTTGATGATTCTGATGAAAGTGGAAATTTCGTAGGCTGCGAAATTCAGGCTGGTTATTGTCCTCAATTATATACCGGCGCAACACAAGGACAAGGCGCAAATCAATGCTCAAGCTCAGGTGGCACTCCGTTCACTAATTGCACAGGTTGTTGGGGTCAAGCGGCAGGCGTAGTATGGTGCGATTTTGGTCCTCCAAGCCAATACGGCGAGGGCGGTTGCTATCAGAAGACAAGAGAAGACTGTGAGGCAGAGAAAGGCACAGTAGTTTCTAGCCAAAGCGAGTGCGGCAAAACTCCCAGCACCACCGGTCCTTTCTGCTTTTGGCCTGATGGACTTGACGGATGCTACTGCGGCGTAGTTGATGGAGCAGCAGCAACAGCGGCAAATTGCACAGATGATTACGGTGAAATAGTTACAAGTTGCGATGGAAAATGCAGTGCCAACCCACCGAATCCAAATCCAATCCTAAAGTTCACCCCAGCTAGCCAAGCTTTGTTAGTGGCTCCGTATGGTCGTAGCTTGCACATCTCCTCTATAAAAGATGCAACCATATCTCTATACGATATGAGCGGTGCTAAAGTGTACAGCGGCAAGGTTCGTGCTGGCAATAGCGTATTTGGTTTGGAAAAAGTGCCTGCTGGCAGCTATTATGCCATTGTTCAGTCTGGTTCCAATTACAAGAAAATAGCTGTTGTGTTGAAGTAAGTTTTAGCTTTATGCAAAAAGCGGAATGGGCTTTGCCTATTCCGCTTTTTTGTTAAAAAATGTGATATTTATCACAAATATGGCAAAAAAATCAAAAAAACATATTATTTTTAATAAATTTGGAATTTTTTCCCATTTTTTTACGTCTAATATGTAGATTAACAAAACTAGGAGTTTTTATGAAGAAGATGAAAGGATTAACTGCCGATGACGTTTGGGCTATGTTCGCTGAATCCGATAGGCAAATAAAAAAATTGAGGGAAGAACTTAGTGGCATAGGTCATAGCAATGGAGCCTTTGCCGAGGATTTCTTTTACAATTCGCTGGAAAAAAGCATGAGCTTTGCCAGAGTGCATTTTGACAGCATAAACGATGACTTTGGCGGAGAAATAAAACTCTCTGATGGTACAATAGTAAAAGACCAGTTTGATATTGTTATGAGAAACGACAAAGCCGTTGCAATAATAGAAATAAAATACAAAGCAGAGAGCGACTATCCAAAAAAAATGGCAGAGAAGAAAATCAAAAATTTTCGCATATTGTTTCCTTATTATGCCAAATACAAAATCTATCTAGGATTAGGCTCTTTGAGCTTCAACCAAAAGGTTATTCAAGAAGCAAAAAAATATGGCGTTGGTTTGCTCAAACAAAGGGGCGAAACCATTGAATTCAAAACGGACTGGGTTAAAGCTTATTCATAATCAAGAACACCCCAAAGAACAGCTAGCGCAATCTTCGGGGCTGCACATTTGCAGCGAACCATAACGAGCAGGATTAAAGCCTATTACATCTCCGTCTTCGCCAAATACAAGCGAATTCACATCGGCACTTACGCCAACAGCATCCGGGTCAAAGGCATCTACCCTGCCTTTTGGAGTTTTTATCAAGGTTGGAGCGGCAGGTTCAAGTGATTCCAATTTTCCCGATTCATAAAGAGAAAATCCGTTCCTCGTTAAAATATCACCGAACTCTGTTTTTATGGAAATGGTTTCCCCAGGAAAGAGCGTTATGCTACGGATATTGCCGCCTTGGTAAAAAGCAACTCCACTGATTATCGCGGTAAAAGATGTAAAGGGCAGGTCAAAGGATAGCGGAATGGCTAAGGCTTTTTCGTCTTTTTCGCTCCACATTCCGCTGATTTGGCCGTCTAGTGGGAAAAAGCGTTTTAATTCTCCAGTTTCGTAAAAGGTCACAAGCTCTGCGGGAAATTCGCCGATTGGTGTTTGAATTTCTTGGACTTCGTTGAGGGCAACTGCTTTTACCATGCCGTTTTTGTAAAACTCAACGGAGTATTTATTTTTGCGGCGGTTAGTTTCTTCATAGCAAGGAACAAGCTCGCCAACGTGAGTGACAAGCATATTCTTTTCTGAAAGTTTAACGCCTTCCAGCTCGCCGCTTGGGTAACAGACATAGCTTGCTATACCAGCAAACACACCGCATGGGAGTTGAATTATATTATTTTCTAGTAATTTGAAATTTTCCATTTAGGTAATTTACTTATTTTAAAAACAAAAGATGTTCACGCAAAAGTGCAAGCTCTTGCGGGAGATTTCGCAGAGCGGTTCGGTCTTTTTTGGGCATTTCCCAGCGAATGGGCGGCAGATTTGTTCCCTGCTTTCGCACCATTAGAATATTTGTGAAGGTATCTTCAATCTCATTCACTATCTCAAAAGGAAATGAGGTGGCAATATCGGCTTTGTTTGCAGCAGAAGCAGGAACAATATTATTTGCCCTAATACCTATATATTGCACATCGTTTTGTGCTATGTCAAGCTCCACTCCCCAATCAGGCACGTAAATCTGCGTTCCTTTGGCAGTTGCCTTAGCGATATTTTTGCAACCCGTAAGCCGTGCCGCCTGAACGCTTGCAGGATTTTTGAACAGAGCTTTCTTTTCGGAAATTGGTTCATTTTTGCCGCAATTCATAACGGCTATATTGTCGCTGAGCCTATATACTTCATCTCGGTTGTGGGATACATATAAAATAGGATTTTGGAAATTCTTGAACAGCGAGGCAAGTTCCATTTCCAATTCCCAGCGCAAATGGCTGTCTAAAGCGGCAAAAGGTTCGTCTAGCATTAGAATATCTGGCGAACCTACGAGAATGCGGGCTATGGCGCAACGCTGTTTTTCGCCGCCGGAGAGTTGGTGTGGGTATTTGTTTAAATGGGAGTGTATGTGGAATGTTTCTGCAAAGTCCGCGGCTTGTTTTTCGCGATTTGTTTTGCTTTTTATTCCGGTCATTATATTTTGCAGCACAGTCATATTCGGGAACAGGGCGTAATCTTGAAACAAAAAACCAGTATTGCGTTGTTGTGGAGGCAGGTTGATTTTCTTTTCGGAATCAAAAAGCACTCTTCCGTTCAGTTCAATATGCCCACTGTCGGGTTTTGAAATACCGGCTATGCAACGAAGCGTCATACTCTTGCCGCTACCCGATGCACCCATAAGAGCGGTTACACCGCGTTTCGCTTCTATATTCACATTCAGGGCAAAACCGCTAAGATTTTTTATGATATTGCAAACGAGCATCGCTATCCCCTAACCCTAGGTCTGTTGAAGATTTCAATTAATACCATAAACACGAATGCAATTCCAAGATTTATCATCACCCAATAGAATGCCATATCGTCTCTGCCAATTTGCCAAAAATACGCAACGGAGGTGGAAACGGTGGCGGTTCTGCCTGCGATATAACCGCAAACCATGCTTGTTGCTCCATATTCGCCAATCCCGCGCGCAAAGGCTAACACTGTTCCTGCAATAATTCCGTGTTTGCAATTAGGGAGAAGTATTCTAAAGAATATATATTTTTCAGACAGTCCAAGCGTTCTCCCTGCATCTAGCAAATTTTGGTCAAAGCTTTCAAATGCACCGCGCGTGGTGCGATATATAAATGGGAATGAGATAATCACAACAGCCACAATTGCCGCTTGCCAGCGCATTGTGATGATTATATCGAACCATTCAAGAAGTTTTGAACCTGCCATGCTGCTTGGAGACATGCTCACAAGTATAAAATAACCTATAACGGTAGGCGGCAGCACAAGCGGAATAGCAAATATCGTATCGCATACGCTCTTGAACATCTGTGGCATGCGCAAAATAGCATAAGCCGCAAGAATTCCAAGAACGAACGCAAATGAAACTGCAATTACCGTGATTCTTAGAGAATTATATAACGGGAACAAATCCATTTATTTCAAATGTAGAAATTAAAAAACTGTTTGTCAAGGGGGGCACGGGGGGTTTTCATCAGTGTTTACTTATTACTGCTGCGTTTTGTTTTTTGGCGATTTTGTGAAATTCCTAGCTTTTGATATTGCTGTAAACGTGCTATATGCGCTTGGTAAACTTCTTGAATTTCCTGCATATCTTTTGCGCGGCTCCAATTCTTTCGCCAGTCGCAAACGCAATAACCTTGTCGTTTTGCCGAGAGTAAACAATCCATACAGCAACCAGGCAGGTGTTTTTTTATATCTGTGTATATCTCGTCTTGGCACTCAGTTGTATGCAACGACTGCTGCGGTTTGAGGTTCTGTGCCGCATCCTTTATCCAACGGAGTATCATCGCCGAGGAGCATTTCATAAATTTAGCGATTCTATTAATGCTGATATTGTTCAGGTAGAGATCCAAGGCTCGGCATTTGTCGCGGTAAGAAAATTTCTTTACCCTGTCGCTGAAGAATTGCTTGCAACTGCTACATCTATACCTTTGCACGCCTTTGTGCATTCCATTTTTCTTGAAGCTAGTACTGCCACAGTGTGTACATTCCATAAATTCTCTTAATTAAAGCCACCATCCACCAAGAAGTATATGGTGGGGCTATGGTGGAGGTGGCTCAATTTTTCAAACAACAATAATCAATGAATAGACCACCATATTTTTTTGTCGGCATAGCTAAAATCGTAATTCATAGATTCAATTATCGCCATTGCCTCAAAATAATATTTTTCTGTTTTTGTTGATTTTGTTGATTTTTTCAATTTTTTAAAAAACTCTTTTGTTTTGGCTACTGGAGCCGAAACGAACATTTCAATTAGAGTGGAGGGATTAGGCCCTGCAATAGGAGCTATTTCAGCTTGTACAGGTGCCTGCGAGAGCAATCTTGCTAAATGGCACTGATTCATATTACTTTCCTCAAAGTAAAAAAGGCATGCGTTCCCTCATAGAAGCAAAAGCCGCCTCTACAAAAAAACACACGCCTTTGTGTGCGCAATTCACATTCGTGAATTACAGCCATAAATATAGAAAATAAAAAAATGTTTGTCAAGGGGGGTGGATATGATTGTTATCAGCGTTTACTTATTACTGCTACAAATAAAAAAAACCGCCCCCAAACAAAGGAAGAAGGGGGCGGCTTGCGCTTGCGTATTTTGTTATTTCACAACTTCAAAGCCAATTTTTTCAAACACAGCCGTAGCTTCCGGTGAACTTAAATAGTCTAAGAACGCTTTTGCTTCTTTTGGCTGCTTTGAATTTTTCAGCACTGCCGCAGGATATACCGCAGGTTTATGGCTCCCTTTTGGTGCCTCTGCAACAACTTTCACATTCTTTCCCGTTGCCGCATCGGTGGCAAAAACTATACCCGCATCCACGCTTCCAGCTTCCACTTGCGATAGCACTTCTTTTACATTGGTACCTAAAGAAGCCTTGGGGGTAATTTTATCCCACCCTTTAAGAAAGGTGAATATTCCTTCGGTATAGTCCCAAAGAGGCGTGCTTGGGTTTCCAAATGCAATTACTGACACTTTATCGCCAATGCAGTCTTCAAAAGATTCAATGTTTTTCGTGCTGTTTTGCGGCACAATCAACACTACTTTATTTATGAGCAAATTTTTGCGCGTTGCAGAGTCTATATGAGTCTCTGCTATTGCATCCATTTGCTTTTGCCCTGCGGATAAAAACAAATCTGCTTCGGCTCCGTTTTCTATTTGTATTTGCAGTTTGCCTGCTGAGTCAAAATTAAAATTGATTGTTGCTTCTGGCACAGATGCCTTGTACAATTCCGCAATCTCGTTCAACGCTTCTGTTAAACTAGCGGCAGCGAAAATGGTTAGCGAAAACTTTTCCTTTGCTTTTTTTTCGCCACAACCAATTACAAAAGCCATAAGGACAAAAAGTAAGAGAAAATGTTTCATATTAACTCCTCAATTGGAGAAGAACACGTGTTCTTTGATGATTATGATGATTACCCTACAACCCTAAAAAAGAACACATGCCTTCCCACTTACTTCCCACTACTTCACTACCTCAAAACCTATCTTTTTAAACACAGCTGTAGCTTTGGGCGTACTTAGAAAATCTAAAAACGCTTTTGCTTCTTTTGGTTGTGCTGATTTTTTCAGCACTGCCGCAGGATATACCGCTGGTTTATGGCTCTCTTTTGGTGCCTGTGCCACAACTTTTACATTTTTTGCCGTTGCTGCATCGGTTGCATAAACTATGCCTGCATCAACGCTTCCGCTTTCCACTTGCGCAAGCACCTCTTTTACATTGGTGCCTAAAGAAGCTTTGGCGGTAATTTTATCCCACCCTTTCAGATATGTGAATATCTCTTCGGTGTATTGCCCAACAGGTACGCTGGAGTTTCCGATTGCAATCAGAGATACTTTGTCGCCAAGGCAGTCTTCAAAAGACTTAATGGGTTTTTTGCTGTTTTTTGGCAATATCAACACCACCTGATTCACAAGCAAATCTTTGCGAGTTGCAGAGTCTATGTAAGTCGCTGCTATCGCATCCATTTGTTTTTGCCCTGCGGATAAAAACAAATCTGCTTCGGCTCCGTTCTCTATTTGAGTTTGCAGTTTGCCGCTAGAGTCAAAATTAAATGTAATCGTTGCTTCCGGTGCAGATGCTTTGTACAATGTCGCTATCTCGTTCAAGGCTTCTGTTAAACTAGCAGCAGCGAAAACGGTGAGCGAATACTTCTCTTTTGCTTTTTTCGCCTCCCCTGCTGCCATTACAAAAGATGTAAGGGCAAGAAGCAGGAGAAAGAAGAACCCATTAAAGGCAGTAAACAAATTAACACGATTTTTTTTCATTTTTCCTCCTACTTAAATGTGTAGTTGAAAGCTAATTCAATGCGGTTAATTGCTCCTTTATCATCAACATCTTTGTAAGAAGTTGATATATGCCAATATTCAACGCCTACAAATGCACTTGGAATAAAGTTATATCTTAAATTTGCAAATATTCCCATATTGCTGTCTATTGTTCCAGATCTGAGATCATCATCGTTGGCTATGCTTTCCATTCCAAGACCGCCGTTAAGACTTAGGCTTGCAGGCAATTTAAGTCCAAGGCTTGCCCAAAAGCCAAAGGATTTTACGCCGTCTCCTTCACTGATTTTAGTAGGATCCAAAGCGGTTGCAGTTAAACCTAAACTTCCGTTGGCATAATTTCTAAGATTTTGTCCATAGAAAAATTCTCCAGAAAGACCGAGAATATCCATTATGGGCAAATTCAAGTCTGCATTAACAGACCAAGATGCTGGAACTTTAACAGAGGTTTGATTATCGGTTGTGTCGGTGTTTTTTTCGCTTGCAAAATGCCCAGAAACACCAAGCTCAAGATTTTGTTTTGCATCTGCCCAATCTGCGGAAGTTTTGAAACCAACACGACCTTGTACACCTGGGAACGAAGGAGCAGGTGCTCCGCGGTCATCAACTGCGGCAACGGCTAATTCCGCAGGACCAAGCGCTTGTGTTAAGCGAATTTGCGGAACGCGAGAGCTACCTATGTTGCCTGAATAGTTCATGGTGCCTTCGCTGAGTATGGAAGGATCGCGCGGTGAAAATACATTGCCGGTTTGACCGAACAAAATGGTTAAACCGAGGTCGCCAAATTTAACTTGCCCATAAGAATGTCTTATGCGAAAATTACCAGCTCCGTTGTTGGAGCGGGCAGAACTATTGTTAAAATCGGCTTCGATTTTACCGGATAATTCTGTGCCGCCTTCGGTTGGAGAATCAGAAAAATTAATACCGAATCTTGTGTGATTCACATTGATAAGAGTACGGCTTCCGCCATCTTTATTATTGCTGGGAGCAATAGGATTCCAGTTATTTTGGTTAGTGCTTAAAACGCCGTCTTCCCAAACTGCATTGAGCTGTGCGAATCCGTATAGAGAAATTTTTGTTCCGCTTGCTGCGGCTTTGGCTGGTTCTGGTTTAGCTTCTGCTATCGGTTTAACTTCCGGTACTGGTGTTGGAGCGGGCGCCTGCTCTACAACAAGAGCAGGAGCGGGTTCTGCAACGGGAGCTATTTCAGCTTGTGCAGGTTCTTGTGAGAATACGACCGGAGCCGTAGCGAGTAAAGCTGCCAAAGACAACTTTGTTAAATGATATTTTTTCATATTGGTTACCTCAGAGCGAAAATGTAGAAATAAAAAAATAGTTTGTCAAGGGGGGGACGGGTTTTTTTTTCGCTGTTTACTTATTACTGCTGCATAAGGTAGCGAGGTGTTTACTTATTACTGCTATGAGTGAAAAAATAAGGGAAAATCACTGATTTTAAATATAGTAAATAAAAAATTATTTGAATTTACTATTTTTATCTTGAGGGAAAAATGAATATTTCACCTGAAAAAGTTGTTGCCTATTTCCAGCCTATTCTTTCGGCAGATTCAAAAACTGTATATTCTTACGAAATTCTAGGGCGCTACATAGATGATGAAGGAGCCGTACACTCCTTAGGTCCGTTTTTTAACGATTTAAACACCACAAACGAAGAAGCATTGCAAGTGGATAGACTTGTAAGACGATATGCTTTGAAAAAATACGCCGAAGAAAAGCGTAGTGAGTATTTATTTATCAACATAAGGCTTGCCTGGCTCACACAATTCACAGATAGACCAGATTTAATGCTAACTTTGAAGTGGGCAGAGGAATTTGGCATAGCTCTTGAAAAACTGGTTATAGAAATTACAGAAGAAGAATTTAATGCAAGTAATTCGTATATCCGTGCCGTACTTCATTACAAGGGTGTTGGTTGCCGCATTGCGCTTGATGATTATGGAAAAAATGCAAGCGATATCGATAGGCTGGCAGAGATAAAGCCAGACATTATAAAAATAGATATGGACTATATCCATAAAAGCGAAAAATCTTACTATTATCGCGAATATCTGCGTTCCATTGCCGATTTTGCCGAATCGGTTGGAATTGAAGTGCTATACGAAGGGATAGAAACTAGGGAGCAGCTTGATATTTGCACGGCTTTAAAAGGCAGATTTTATCAGGGATTTTTAATTGCCCACCCTCAAGCCTCAATGAGCGATGCAGTTATAGACGAAGCTATTTTTTCTGAATCAATTGAAAATTTATACACAGTTCTGCAAGATGAAATAGCTAAAACAGAGACTCTGCGTAAATCCTTAGACACTCAAATTGAGCATTTCTTGGCAGAAAATCCTTTTGATTCTGAGAAAAATTACAACGAATATCTTGCAAAACTCTGTCAAGAATTATCAAATGTATGGCAGATTTATTTATGCGATAGCCACGGTAACCAGCTTACCCCGAACATTGCATCTTCCAAAAAAGTTCGTCCAAAAAAATTAGTATTCCGCAAAACCGAGCAAGAATTATACGAAAACAAAAATTGGGTTTGGCGCGGATATTTTCACGATGCTTTGAAATCTGTTGCCTCTGGTCAAAGAAGCAGCATATCTTCTATCTATCACGATTTTTCAACCAAAGACAAAGTTCGTACTTATTCATATTCAATAAGCAACGACATTTTTTTATTCGTTGATATTGAGTAAGGGGCACAACAACCCGATGCGTAAAACAACGCAATGATACAGTTATCATTAAACCGAAATTTTCATTTCCAATTCTTTAAGTCCAAGCAAAATTGCAGTTTTCATAACATTTTGATAACCTACATTAAGGAAACTGTCTACTGCTTGTGCTCGTTTTTGCATTGCAAGTGGAATGTCATTTAGAAAACTATATTCCTCACAAAAAGATTTAGCTTCTTCTCTAAAAAGATTTCTTTTTGGAGTGCCAACTTTTCCAAATCTAACATCCATAATTTCATCAACGCTTACTACTTTTCGATTTGCTTTCATAATACTCCTTCATTAAGTTAAGGGCTTTTTCTATTTCTCCTAGTGGAGTTTTTTTAGTTTTTTTCTGAAAACCATGAAACAAAACAACTAAATTTCCACTGTCAAAACAAAAGAAAATTCTATAAATATTACCTGCATACTCAATCCTAAGCTCATAAAGACCATCTCTTATATATTTGACAAACTTAGTAGTAACTCGAGCCCCAGTCTTAAGCATATCAAGAACATAAAAGATTTTTCTTGATTCATATTCCTTTAAAGAGGATATAAACTCAGTAAAATAATCTCCATATGCAATAACTTTTCTTTCTTCCAACCTTTCTCCTTATGTTAAAACTATATCTCTTTGAATATACAAAAAAACCCGCCCCCCTTTCGGAGGGCGGGCTTGCGTATTTAGCTAATTTAGGTGCTTAATCTTGGAGGCATCTCACGTAATAAAGATTGTTTTGGTTAGCGTTGCTTTGGCTAATGTCATTATTCTGAATTTTTAGGTAATTAGCATTGGAGGAGCCTGATACCAGGCTATCCCAAAAATAGATAGAAGTGCCAAAACCTGTGAATGTGATTTTACTGTTAGAATAACTACCGTAGCCACCAGGCAGAGCCGAAAAGGCATAATCGTCCGTACCAGGACTCTTCCACAAACTGGAGAAAGCTTTTAATTTGGTTCCACTACCCGGAAGAGAGCCAACTTTATTTTTTAGTGTGATCCAATTTGCATTACTAGGCAAATGCCAGCCTTCGGGACATACCTTATTAGCCGTTGACCAATTGTAAAGCCTGCCGTAAGTCGCACAATTTTTAGCAATGCTATCAGCAGAAACACCTTCATTGCCTTCGGCAAAGCATTTACTGCCTTCTGCGGCGTAGTTAAGGTTCTCTGCCATCCAAGTTTGTGTACCTATTTTTACGGTTTTATAGGTTTTGCCTTCGTATTCAACAAAACCATAGTCTTCTAGTGTTGTGCCTTCTTTGCAGTATTTAATTCTGGTATCGTAACCTTTTTCAGTTCCGCAAAGCAAAGCTCTTTTAGGATTGCTCTCAGACTTTGTGCAGAAATGCGTTGCAGGATTGTATTCATCACTGCCGCAAAGAGGGGGAGTGACAACTATTGAGTTGTTGATACAACTCTGAGTTTTAGGATCGTATGTTTCGCCACAACAAAGCGGATATACTTTGTCCTCATAGCAAAATTGTGCTACACCGTATGTTGTTTTACCACCGCATTTCTCGCGAACCTCGTAAGCTGGGTTGCCGAAGCAAAAGTGCGTTGTAGTTTCGTATTCTTCACCGCCACACAGGTTGGTTACTGTTGTGTTATTGTAGCAAAACTGTGCTGAAGGAAGGTAAACTTTGTCACCGCATTTCGGTAGTTCGCCCTTCACGCAACGAACATTAAACATAGGAGCATTAGCCGATGAGCCGACACTCCTATTGATAGTACCGCCCCAGCCTATCTTAAAGTAGATGAAACCGTTGTCCTCAGCTGTCCACCAATTGCCATATACGGAGAGTTCATCCCAAGCACCATTATAACCTCCTCCAGGCATAGCCGAGAAGCCATAGTCGTCAGTATTCGGTTCAGCCACACTACCGCTGACGGCATCCTTCGCTTTCCATTTGTTACTTACTGCCATCAACTTTTTTGTAAGATTAGCAGGAACATCTATATAGTTATAAGAGGAACCAGACGGGACGGTTATACCAACCGTAGTGAACAATTCCTCCCACTCTTTCTGAAATGGCAAATGCCAACCTTCGGGACAAACGTTAGGGATTATTTCCCTAACGTAAAATCTGCCGTATGTATCGCAGTTGGCTGGGTTGTTGCCATAGCACATACCGCCTTCATAGTTCAAATTCTCCGCAAACCAAATCTGCTCACCGATTTTTACGGTTTTGTAGATTTTGCCATCACGCGGATCTGTGAAAAGAGTTTTCACTACTGCAGACACACCGCTTTCATCGCACACCTGCGTTTTAGCATTGTATTTCTCTGTGCCGCATAATATGTCTTTCACCTCTCCATCTATGCACTCCTGCGTTCTAGTATCATAGCCTTTTTCGCCGCAAAGAGGAACTGCTTTGGGTTCAATTTTAGCCCTTGTGCAGAAATGCGTTTTAGGGTCATAGTCGAAGTCGCCGCATTTTGACACACAGCCTTCCGTTATTTCATTACTGCATATAGGTTTATCGAAAACAGACGAACTGCTAGGCATTACGGAAGACGAACTTATCGTAGTTGTCGCGACAGACGAACTGCTAGGTGTTATGCTTGGTGTTGGCGTAGGCGTTGTGCCAGAGCCACTGCCTGAACCGCTACCTGACCCACTGCCAGAACCACTGCCCGAGCCGCTACCTGACCCACTACCAGAACCGCTACCTGACCCACTACCAGAACCACTGCCCGAGCCGCTACCTGACCCACTGCCAGAGCCACTGCCCGAACCGCTGCCAGAGCCACTTCCAGAACCGCTGCTTGTTTTGGGGAATGTATCTGGCACTTTGGCAGAGGGTTCCAAAGCTAGTATGTTGTTCCTAACCTTGCCCAAATCCACGCCATTAAGCCCTTTATCAACCTCGGACTTGACAGAGCCGCTCAAAGTCCCATTGTCATTGATTTGACTGCTGAACTCGGAAAGCAAACTAGAAACATCTTTCGTTGTCCTGTTCCCCTGCAATTGAACGGAAACAGTTAGCAAAACATTGTCGTTTGAGTTGCCACCGAAAAGTCCCATATCCTCGCTGTTCCTTGTAACGCTCTCGCTCACGCCAAGAGCGGTGAGAACCTCTTTCTGTGCCTGCTTCTTTGCCTCGCTAAAAGATTTGCCCTCACCCGCAAGTTTAAGAACTTTGTCGTATTCCAAATGGGTGAGAACGTTCACGTTCACATTGTTTTTACCAGACACATCCGCCACCGATTTAAGCGTTATTGCATCGCTGGATTGTTTTCCGCTCACCTCGTTGGCATAGTTTCCGCTCACCTCAATGGATATATATGGCGATGTTAATTTGCCGTTTATCTCTATCTGAAAATAACCTTTGCTGTCGGTTTTTTCGGAGTGAGACTTTATTTTGTTCAAGCCTTTGTCCAGCTCATACAATGTGACCACAGCACCCTCCACGAAGGGTCCTTTCTGTGCCACGCCATATATTTTAGCCTTCTGTATGGCAGTGGAGGCGGTGTTGCTGGAACTTGATTTTTTGCTTGAGCTTGAAGCCAAGTCCGAGTTGATGTCTTCGCTGTCATTGCCTGAGCAAGCGAAGAGTGCGAGTGCAGCGCAAGCTACGAGAATGATTTTTTTCATAATTATTCCTCCGTATCCTTAACGCAGCGAACACTGTATGCGTAATAGTTCTTTATATGGGCATCTTGGAAGAAATCATCTTTGTCGTATGACATTTTCCGACTGTAGGCGTGCTGACCTCCGGTTGTCTCTACCGCATATTCCGTAGCACTCAGCCAGTAACCGTAGTAGCCTTGATTGTTGAGATTTCTGCCCGCGGCATAGCCACCAGGCAATGCAGCAAAGCCGTACATATCATTGCCATTGCCCGAAATGCCATTATTGCTGTTCCAGCCGCTCTTGGCTTTTAATCTGATTCCCGCATTATCGCCAACAAAATTCGCAAGCGTTGTCCACTCGGCATCGCTTGGGATATGCCAGCCTGCGGGACAAATGCCTTGGTGTTTTGCGGAGGCAGTGTAAGACAGCGTATTGTAGGTATTGAGCAAATCCATAGCCGTTGCCCAGTCGTAAATGCCACCATAAACAGTGCAATCTTCATAGCACATTCTGCCTTCGGCAGCATAATTCAGATTTTCCGCCATCCACGTTTGCTTGCCTATTTTAACTGATTTATATATTTTGCCGTCACGTTCATCTGTGAAAAGAGTTTTCACCACGCCGTTTTCTACCACAGTTGACAATACAGCGGACGAACTGCTTGGCGTTTTTACAGCGGACGAGCTGCTCGACTTTGCCACGTCTTTTACGCAGCGAACACTGAAGTAGCTGCTTTTATTGGACTCTCTCCTTTCAACAGTATCACTGCTGTAATACATTCTGTGGCTGAAAACGCTTTGGTGGAAATAATCGTCCTCTGTGCTAGTCCAGAAAAATGTGCCTGTGCCTATCATTTCGAAACCTACACCTGCTCCGCCTACGCCTATGCCGCTCGGAAGGGCAGCAAAGCCGTAAGCATCGGTGCCGTTTCCGCTGCTGTCCCAGCCAATTTTAGACTTCAATTTGGTTGCAGCACTCTTGCCTGCAAAATTCGTCAGTTTTGCCCATTCGGCATCGCTTGGCAAATGCCAGTCACTTGGGCAGAGCGAATTAATAGCTGCTCCCCAAGTGTAAAGCCTGCCATATATATCGCAGTTGGATTCGTCGTTCATATAGCACTTGCTGTCGTATTTATTACCACCAATTTCACTGAAATCCACAGCGTAATTCAGATTCTCAGCCATCCAAGTTTGCTCGCCTATTTCCACATATCCATATTTTTTGCCATCGCGCTCATCTGTGAATGTGTTTGCGAATGTTGGTTTAGGGGTTGCAGACGAACTGCTTGGTGTTTCCTTAACAGATGAGCTGCTCGTTGCCGTAATCAATGGCAGCGAAGGGTCGTCTTGAACGCAGCGCACCGAATATAAATAGGGGAGATTTGTAAGGGTTTGTGAAAATCTCATTTGCCCATTCTCGGATATTGTCGGAGTATAAACACCGGTATATATAGAGGTAGTCCACCACTTGCCAAGGGTATCAATGCCAAAGAATCTTCCTCTGCCATTGTTGTACATACCGCTAAGCAGGGCATTAAAACCATATTTGTCTGTGCCGCCAATGGATTCGGACATCAGTTTGGTTGCTAGTTTGTTGCCATACACTTGACCAGCCTTTATGCCTACATAATTCAGCAGAGTTCCCCATTCCGAAGAATCTGGTAAATGCCAGCCAGCAGGGCAAACGCCTTGACGCTGTGTGCCTTTGGGAGTTGGGCAGGGTTTGCCTTTGCAGTCGGCAGGCAGGCCCATTGCCGTTGTCCAATAGTAAAGCCTTCCGTATTTATCGCAGTTGCTTTCTTTATTGTCGTAGCACACACTGCCCACTTCGGCATCTATTGCAGTGCTGCCTGCTTCAACTGTCAAAGGCACCGCATAATTCAAATTCTCCGCCATCCAAGCTTGTGTACCTATTTTAACATATCTATATGTTTTACCGTCACGTTCGTCTGTGAATGTCAATGGTTTAGTTTTGAAAGTGGCAATTTGCTCCTCATCGGTGCTGTTTGAACTGCCAGAACAGGCGAGCAGCGCGAGTGTTGCACTCACTGCGAAAACTGCGAGAATGGATTTTTTCACGTTTTTTCCTCCAAAAAAAAAGACGTGTGCTTCTCCACAGAAGCAACCCTTGTGAGCTGCCTCCATAAAGAACACACGCCTTTGTGTGTTTTGTTAATGTTATGTAATAATATAAATTAAAAAGCGATTTGTGAAGAGGGCAATTTGAAGATTTTTATACAGTATGCGAAAAATAAGCAATTTCGCACATAAGTAAATATAGTAAATTGAGGGGGATTTTTCAAGATTTAGGGGGGGGGCGGGGGGTGTTTACTTATTACTGCTGCGGTAGGCAGGGTGTTTACTTATTACTGCTGTGAGTCTGTTTTTTCAACATCCCCTAGTAATAATCGCCTGAACCGTGCCAGCTTTGTCGCTTGTAATTTGCACCTTGTACGCACCGCTGTTTTCTATCCAAGGCGGAATGTGTTTGCAAACTAGGTGAAGTTCCATAAAGGGCGTGTTTTGCAAAAAGTCCATCATCGCTTTTTTGCTGGTCACCTCTGGGCATTCTTTTTGCAAAGCTACCAAATCCAAAAAATAAACGCCGGGCGTGGATGTTTCAACGGGCTTTGCTTCCCTGATAATCGCTTCCTTTGCGGCAATGGCGGCATCTGCGTTGCACAGTTCTTCCATTATGCCGTCAAAGGTTTCGCTGTTCAGTTCGCCTATTTCAAAAATATGAAGACCCGCTCGGTCAAATACCGAAAATGGAATTCCCACCAATGCACCGCCTGCCAACACATTGCAGCCTTCAATAAGCGGCAAAAGGGCCTCGGTGTTTTTCCTTGTTGCGGCAGGTGCAGACGGAACTATTTTTTCAAAGCTGGTTTCGTTTGTTTTTTCCCAGCCCGTTTTGCCGCGCTCATATATCAAGAAGCGGTTAGCTTCAAAAAAATCGCACAACTTTGAATCTGCATTTGTGAATACAGCTACTTTTTTCATAACACTCTCCTTATTTCTTTTTGTAGTTTCTTTGCCGCAGAAGCGGTGATGCCCCAGTCAAAAATTGATGAACTCGCATAAACAAGTTGAGCTAAGTCGCAATTTCCGGCTCGCTCGCCAATGCCGTTTATGGTTACATCGGCGTAAAGGCAACCGGATTTTGCCGCTTCAATTGTGTTTGCCATCGCCATTCCCAAATCGTTGTGGGCGTGAATTCCAAGCTCTGCCCTGCCTCCCAGTTTTTCTGAAAAATCTTTCAGCGTTCTGTGGCAAAGGCTTGGCGATGCTGTGCCTGTGGTATCTGCAAAGCGAATTCGCGCCACACCAAAGTCCAACAGGATTTTTGCAATGGTTATCATAAGTTCCATTTTTGAATGAAAGGCATTTATAAATCCAACCGAAGCGGATATGCCGCTTTTGTTGATTAAATTCAAGCAAACTTTCAACTGGTCAATAACCAAGTCTTTGTTAAGTGGCACGCCTATATGAATTATATCCGGCCTTGTGTCAATTGCGAGTTCAATATCAGAAGGCACAAGCCTAGACCACACCGATATCACAGCGTTCTTTCGGTTTTCCATAATCTTGATGATGCTTTCTTTTTCTTGCTTAGACACCGCTGGAGCTCCGGCTTCAATTTGATGTACTCCATATAAATCCAGCAATGCGGCGATTTTTATTTTTTGCTCTGAAGTAAAACATAAGCCCGGACTTTGTTCTCCGTCTCTTAAGGTGGTGTCTAAAAGGTATCTCCGCTGTTTCATATTGGGTGTTCTCTTAAAATTCTCAAAAATTCTCGGTTGCTCACTTCGCCTTTTTTTTGCAGAGCTTTCATTTTAACCTGTTCAAGAATATACACAATATCTTTCTCTACACGTTTTATTTTTAGCTCTGCGAACTTTGCGAGTATTGAGGCAGTTCCGCTATGCTTTCCCAGCACAATTCTCCGCTTCTGCCCCACGCTTTCCGGCGGAAACGGCTCATAGCTTGCAGGATTTTTAAGAATTCCGTCAACGTGAACTCCAGATTCCACTTCAAATATTTTACTGCCTATAATGGGTTTGTTTTTCGGTATCTTTTTTTTTATTATTTTGGAAAATAATTTTGTCATTTCGGGGAGAAAATTGTAAGTTTTGTTCGGTTTGCGAAGTCCGTTTATTTTCAAAATCATAATCAGCTCTTCGGTTGCCGCAAAGCCGCCTATCCCGCTAAAGGAACTCACTATATTTTTTCCTGCGCCGCTTATCACCCATTCCGCAGCCAAAGCGGTTGCGCAGTGAAAGCGGTTCTCTGGGCAAAACTCAAAATTGCTTTTTAAATGCTTGAATGTTTGCAAATAATCGCCGCATAATGCATCGTCTAATCCTTGTATGCGAGTTTTTTTGGGGCGCAAAATATAGGCTGGATATTCAGGGAGCGGTGACAATAAATCGTGCATTTTCTCCGAAAGCTCAATTGCATCAACCTCCATTTCAATCAAGAAATTCAAAAATTCTGAAAGATAGAATTTATTATGCGGCAGCTTGTCAAGGCACGCCAGAGTTTTGTCTGTGATGTGAATCATTTAGATTTTGTATTCCTCTACCGGAACTCCGCCTTCCAAATGCTTTTCACAAATTTCCTCAATCTTTGCCTCGTCGAGGTTGCCGTACCATACGCCTTCGGGATATACAACCGCAATGGGGCCTTTATCGCAGATGCCAAAGCATCCGGTATTGGTAACCAAGCAGTCAGAGGATATGTCTCTCTCCTCGATTTCCTGCATGAACTTTTGCACCAAGCCAACCGCTTTCTTTTGAAAGCAAGTGCCCATTTGCGTTCCGTTTATGCGAGAACTTCCGCAGACAAAAATGTGATATTTAGGCTGTACCATGAGTGTTCCTCCTTTTTTCTTTTGCCGCTTGCAAAACGGCTGTTTCTACCCTTTCATAAGTCGTAATCGCACTAATGCCGTTTTCTTTTAAGCGTTTTTCTGGCGTTGGGCCAATTCTAACCGCAAGCACCGCTTCGCAGTCGGAAATAGCGTGTATAACCGAATTCCATCTTTCCTCTTTGTTTTCGCATTGAGGACCATTGCAATACTTGATAACTTTTCTGGTTTCCACAAACCTCGCATTTTTTTCATCACTTTCGTAAATGTAAAACTCGTCTGCCTGCCCAAAGTGCATATCCACAACTGCCCCTGTTTGGGTAGCTACCGCAAAACGCCTGAATTTTTCGGGTCCAGGTTTTTCTGGGACGCTTTCTCTGAATTCAATAGATACATCTCTATCTAGCGTTCCTGCTGCGTCTGAGCGGCATTGGCGGCAATGTGTCATTTGCTTTATATTTGCTCCGCACTGCTCTCTAAGAACTGCTATTTCCTTATTTGTCACACGTTCCAAGCCTTCAAATGCCGAGCCTTTTACAGGAAGATGCTGCATTATGTTTGTCATAAAGGCTCCGAGATTCGCCGCCATTTGGGTCACTTCGTATATATGGTGGTCGTTGATTCCTTTTAAAGTTACGCAATTCACTTTGCACATGATTCCTGCCTCGCTCAACATTTTTATTCCAGCGAGCTGATTTGCAAGGAGAATGGCTGCCCCTTCAATGCCAGTGTAAGTTTTGCCCATGTATTGAACATACTTGTAGATTTTGGCACCTATTGAGGGGTCAACCGCATTCATGGTTACCGTTACATGGCTCACATCCAATTCTTTCAATTCTTGTGCGTATTGCGGAAGTAACAGCCCGTTTGTGGCAATGCAAAAAGTTACGCCCTGGTCATATTCACGAATTAGGCGGAATGTTTCGGCAGATTTGTCAAAATTTGCCAGAGCATCGCCGGGCCCTGCAATGCCAACAACAGTGAGGCTTGGCATATTCGCTTTGAGTTTTATGTAGCGTTCCAAAGCCTCGGCTGGGGATAAAATTTTAGATGTAACTCCTGGGCGGCTCTCATTCATGCAGTCGTAGTTTCGCAGGCAGTAGTTGCATTGTATATTGCATTTTGGAGCAACGGGTAAATGCACACGTGCATTTTGGCAAGCCTGTTCTCCAAAGCAAGGGTGTGTAGCGGTTTTGTCTGCTGCTTTTTTTGCTGTTTGAGGTTTGTAAAATTTCTCGTGCAATTCTTCGCGAAAACTACCTTCGGTTTTTTCCATCATCGCATTTGCCGCTTGGTCTAATATGCAAAGCGAGCCGTCAAAGCCTAGAATGCGAGTTCGCTGGCCGCCTATATAATCGTGTATGGGAAATGCGCAGCGTATAAGAGGAATGTTCAGTTTGCGTGAAATACGCCGCCCGTCTGAGCTTCCGATTAGCAGGTTTGCGCCTAGCTCAACACACCCTTTTTCAATTGCGGAAAAATCGCTGTCGTCAAGAACTCGTATTTCTTCTGCGAAATGAAATTTTCTGCAATCTTCAGTCTCGTTTGCGAGCATCTCTTTTAGCTTTGGGGAAATTGAGCCTGTTGCCGCCAAAACTGGAAGAGCACCGTTTTCGCAGCAGAGCCACACCATAGCCACCACAAAATCCGGGTCGCCAAATACCGCAACACGTGCCTGCGCGGAGTGTTTGTGGGAGTCTATCATTGCGTCTATATAGCGCCCTCTTGCTTTTTTTATCTCATCGCTAGGAGCTCCACCCGCTTCTGTTAAAACGCTGATTAACTTATCCATACCGCTCGCTCCAGAAGGCAGCGAGAGTTTTACATAAGGCACTCCATAAGTTTCTTTTAAATACTCTGCGGGTGAATTTTTTTCGTCTGTAAATTCAGAAAATTCAATTGTAAGTTTTGCGCCTGCCATTGCCGCAATATCCGTTATTGAGGTGCCATCTGTTTTTAAACGTTCGTAATGCTTCTCGGTTGCTCCGTCTAAATTGTCCGAGATGTCTGGCAATAAAATGTAGTCTATTCCCATTTCCTTTAAAAAACTTTTAAGCCAACGAGTGTCGGCAGGGCTAATCATAGGCGTTATTATATTTATTTTTCCGTTAGGTTGTTTGTTTGGTTCCATTTGTTCCAGAATTGAGCGAATTGCAACAAACCAACCTTCGTTCTGCGTTCCTCCGTACCCTGGGGAAGCAACGTTGATAACTTTCACTGTAGAATTTTGTTCATAAAATTTTTTTACAATCGCTCCAACATCTTCGCCAATTGTTTCGGCAAGGCAGGTGGTGCACACCCCTATTACTTCGGGGTTGTAAAGCTCTA
Organism: Candidatus Fibrimonadaceae bacterium; assembly: GCA_031281345.1. Taxonomy (GTDB): domain Bacteria; phylum Fibrobacterota; class Fibrobacteria; order Fibrobacterales; family Fibrobacteraceae; genus Fibrimonas. The sequence goes on along the minus strand of JAITFN010000026.1, from coordinate 9,885 downwards.
TCATATTTTTCAAACCTTTGAGCAGGTTCGCTTCGCCGCCAAAAACTGTTCCTTCTTCGGTTAAAGAAGAAGAGGCAATATCTATAGGTTCGCTGTAATGCGTTGACATGTGACGGCGAATGTAAGTGGCGCAGCCCTGAGAGCCATGCAGCATGGGCATACAGCCTTTCACACCCCATAGTGCGCTTATAGCACCCATAGGCATACACATTTTGCAGGGATTTACATTCAAATTCAGCATACATATTTCCAAACAGGGCTGTTAATGGATTTATGAATTTCTTTCACAAAATTTTCTATTCCTTCAAAACCAGCAAGAGGGTGTTTGCGTTCGTGGTTGTGGTCGCAAAACGCCATTCCAAGTTTATACGCAAGGGGCCGTTCCTTAACGCCGCCAACGAGAATGTCAGCTTGTTTTTCGGTCATAAACCTTTCTAATTCAGCAGGATTTGCATCGTCTAAAATCACCGCATTGCTATTCACGAGCGAACTCATAACCTCATAGTCTTCTTTTTTTCCGGTTTGAGTGCCAACAACCACCGCTTCCATGCCAAGTTCGCCGAATTGGCGAATAAGCGAAATAGCCTTGAAGCCTCCGCCCACAAAAATCGCGGCTTTTTTGCCTTCCAAATGAGGTTTGTATTTTTCAATAATAGGCATTATATTTGCCGTTTGCTCTGCCGCAAATTTTCTCGCATTTTCGGAAATTTCCATTTTGCCAAAAAAATCGGCAACGCGGAGCAATGAGGCGGTTGTATCTTCAATGCCAAAAAAACTCACTCTAAGGCTCGGTATTCCAAACTCCGTTTCCATAAGTTCCGAGAGATATGCAGAAGAACCTGCGCACTGCACAATGTTGAGCATTGCAGAGGGAGCTTGAATCAAGGTTTTGTATGATGAATCTCCGGTAATTGTGGAGATAACGGGAATGCCGATTTTTTCAAGGTAGCCCTTGATAATCCACATTTCGCCTGCAAGGTTAAAGTCGCCTAGAATATTCACGCCAAAGCGTTTTGGTTGCTTTGCGTGGGGTCTAATTAAATTCATAATGGCATTGCAAGCGAGTTTGTAGCCTTGAGATTTTGTTCCCGAAAATCCGGGGGCTTTCACAGGGATAACGCGAATACCGTATTTTTTCTCCGCAAGGCGGCACACGGCTTCAATATCGTCTCCTATAACACCCACAATGCAAGTGGCAAAAACAAATATCAGCTTTGGGGAAGGCACGGCTTTTTCCATTAATTCATCAATAGCCGCGGTGAGCTTTTTTGCCCCGCCAAAAACTATATCTGTTTCTCTTAAATCTGTGGAAAAGCTATTGCGGAAGGTATCTTCGCCGGAGGTGAGGCTTCCGCGTATATCCCAAGTGTAGCTGGCGCAACCGATAGGTCCGTGAACTATGTGGTATGCATCTGTGATAGGATTTAAAACAACCCTCGCACCGCAATAAACACACGCTCTTTGGCTAACCGCACCGGATACGCTTTCGCGCTCGCAACTTATGCTACGGGAGCTTTCGCGCCTGTCGCATATAGATGACTCGCGTTCTTTCAATACACTTTCGTTCACAGATATATTCCATTAAAGAACTATCTCAAAATCTTCATCCACTACATCGCGGTCAAATCTGTCTAAAAGTGCATTTACAATTTGCTCTACCATGCGTATGCCGCCAGCATAGCCAACTATGGGCTGCAATGGGCCGCCATATCTGTCTATAACAGGGAAACCAGCACGAACAAAAGGTATGTCTTCTGCTCTTGCGATTTGCTTGCCGTAGGTTGAGCCTATCATCAAGTCCACGCGCTCATTTTTGATCCATTGGTGTAGCTCAAAAAGATCGGCGTTTGCTTTGACAGTACAACCAGTTGTTGCATATTGACTGAACAAGGCTTCTACCTTGCGGGTAAACTCTTCTTTTGGTGTTCCTGTTATAACGTATCTAGGTACCATGCCCATTTCCAATGCAAGCGATGTAAGCCCAATTACCACGTCAGGGTCTCCGAATATGGCAACTTTCTTGCCGATTGTGTATTGAGCGGAATCCAGCAAAAGGTCAACAAGACGACCACGCTCCGCTTCCAACTCCTCAGGAACTTCGTGCTTGGACTCTTCTTGCAATGCCATAACATATTGATCTGTGTATGCCACGCCAACAGGCAAAGGAAGCAGTGTGAAAGGCACTTTCCACTTTTTCTCTAGCAACTCGGCAGGTTCTATACAGGTAATTTCGCCAAGCGCAATAAGCCCGTTGCTATCGCCAAGGTTCTGTATTTCTTCTATTGGAGTGCCGCCTTCTGGATACATCTCGTATTTGCCGTTCATAGGAGCGTCTAACACGCCGGTCTGGTCCGGAAAGAAAACAGTGCTCACCTTCATAGCTTTGGCAATGCGTTTAAGTTCGCGAATATCTCCGGGGTTTACCCAACCTGGGAAAATCGCAGTTTTGCCGGTTGGCATTCCTGTTTTTCCTGTTAGGTAGTTCATAAAGCCCATCATCATATTGAAGTAGCCGTTGATGTGCGAGCCTACATAACTCGGAGTATTGCAATGAACTACCCTCTTTCCTTCTGGAATTTGCAAGTCTATGATGAACGAAGTTAAATCGTCTCCGATTGTCTCTGACAAACAGGTTGTATGCACAGCGATGATATCTGGATTATACATCTCAAAGATATTTTTCACCGATGTAGTGATATTGGCTTTGCCGCCGAATACGGAAGCACCTTCGGTAAATGAAGACGAAGATGCAACAGCAGGTTCTTTAAAGTGGCGAGACAACACCATTCTGTGGTAAGAACAGCAACCCTGAGAGCCGTGGCTGTGCGGCATGCATTTTGCAACGCCCAAAGCCGCAAACATCGCGCCAACAGGCTGGCAAGTTTTGCAGGGATTTATCCGCAAAGCACTGCGTTCTTTTACTTCTTTAGGAGTCAAGTCTAGCATATTATCCAACCTCCTTCAATTTGCCCGTGAGCATGGGTTTGTTCTTCCAGGGTGGAGTGACCAAGGGCCATGCATTGGTAAATATAGCCATTGCAACATCTCGCGCAAAAGTAACCGCACCGCGAAAACCAGAATAGGGACCTGAGTAATCGTAGGAATGAATTTGCCTAGAGGCTGTGCCAGCTTTTTGTATGGAGTATTTATCTTTGATACCGGATAAGAAAATATCGGGTTTCATAGACTTGATAAGCTCATCCGTTTCAAAGTGGTTGTAGTCATCAACAACAACAGATTCTGCTATCATTTCGGGAATCATACCACCGTAGGTGTCTAACTCAATGCCTGCGCTTTTCAGGTTGGCTATTTGTTCTTCGGTGTAAGTCTCTTTATAGAATTTATCATCTTTTGCAACGACTATGCTTTCAATGTTCTTATTGTCGGCATCTTCTTTGATTTGCGGAATTATGTCTCGCCCTTCGTAATCATCGCGATGAGCGAATTCATAACCAGCAATTATGGTTTTCATACCGAGCTCTTGCAAAAGAACCTGATAGTGATGAGAACGAGAACCACCGGAGAAAATACCGGCAGTTTTGCCATTAAGCTTGGATTTGTAATGTTCCATATCGCTCTTAATGGTTGCCACTTCATCGGCTATTACCTCTTCAACTCTTTTTGTGAGTTCGGCATCGTTGAAATATTTTGCAATATCTCGCAGAGATTTACACGTTGCCTCAACACCGATAAAATTCACTTTGATCCAGTCTATGCCGTATTTGGTTTTCATCATTTCGGCTATGTAGTTTATGGAACGGTGGCACATCACCAAATTCAAATGAGCCAAATGCGCACTTTTAAGCCCTTCGTAAGAAGCATCGCCGGTAAACAGGTTCAGCACTTCAATGCCGCAGCGTTTGAAAATGCGTTCCTCTTCCCAACCATCACCGCCTATGTTGTATTCGCCAAGGACATTGACGGAAAATTTTGTTTTTGGTTTTTTATCGCCTGTGCCTATAACATAGCGCATAAGCCCGTTGTTAGCTATATGATGACCACCAGACTGCGAAACGCCTTTGTAGCCTTCGCACGAATAACCAATAGCGGCTATGCCGTATTTGGCTTCGGTTCGCCTTGCCACAGCTTGCACATCATCGCCGATAAGACCTATGGGGCAAGTGGAGCATATCATAATGCATTTTGGGCTGAACAATTCCATAGCTTCTTCAATGGCTTGTTCCAACTTTTTCTCGCCGCCGAACACAATATTGGATTCCTGCATATCTGAGGAAAAGCAGTATGGAATAAAGTTTTTATCTGTATTTTCATCGGTTTTTGCTTTGTTTCTTCTTGTGCCCCAGCTATAAAAGCCGCAGCCAATAGGCCCGTGAGTGATAACTAACACGTCTTTGAGCGGACCAACCACCACACCTTTACAACCAGCATAGCAACAACCACGCGCAGTCATCACGCCCGGAATAGCGCGAGTGTTTGCGGCAATTGCAGCATTTTTATCGCCTTCGGCAAGCTGCAAAAGGTGATCTTTGCGGTTTTTATAGACCTTGGCGGAATATTTTTCGAGCAATGTTTCTCTGCTGTTTGCCATTATGCGCCTCCCTCTTCTAATTCTAGTGAAATGTGTAAACCGCCTTCGCCTGTTCTAACGGAGAAAGTTTCAAGGATAGGCAAAACAAAAATTCTGCCGTCTCCGGGGTTGCCGGTTTGGTTGGCAGCAATTATTGTTTTAACCGCTTTATCAACATCTTTATCGTCAATGATCAGCGTGAAAAAGCGTTTGGCGACTAACCGAGTAGCCTCGGTTGTACTTTCTCCAATTGGAGAAAGCGGCAATTCGCCTGCTGCAAGAACTGTTTTGAGCAATTCCGGATCAATGCTTTTTTTGCCACGCCCAAGGCACGCACGGCAGGTAAAAGCGGGGAAACCGTTTTCTGCCAAGGCCTTTTTCGTTTCATTGACCTTGTTTGGTCGTATAAAACACATAATTTCACGCATAACTACCTCCTACAATCCCGGCTTGCCGGAGCTGATAGTGTAGGCAGATTCTACAGGGGAAACAAAAATACGCCCGTCTCCGTAGTTGCCTTCGCCTGTTCTTGCAACGCGGACGATGATTTTCACAAGATCATCTTTGTCTTCGTCATTGCAGACTACAACGAGCATCTCTTTGGGAATCTCGTCGTAATGAACGTTGCCAACGGTAATGCCTTTCTGTTTGCCGCGTCCGAACACGTCAAATTTTGTGATGGCAGGGAAACCAGCGGAAGCCAGCTCGCTCATAACAGCTCCGGCTTTTTCGGGACGAATAATTGCTCTAACTAATAACATATCTCTCTCCTCCTTAATCCATGATACCGTGTTCTTGAAGAATCGCCTCTAAGCGATCGATGGACATCGGCTTGGGTACAACAAACATATCGTTGGCATCAATTTTGCGTGCGAGCGCACGGTATTCATCTGCCTGATTTTCTTGGGGTGAAAAGTCAATTACAGTTTTTTTGTTGATTTCTGCCCTGTGAACAGCGTTATCACGAGGTACAAAATGTATCATTTGTGTGCCGAGTTCTTTTGCAACTGCTGAAACAAGGTCTGCTTCGCCGTCAACTTTACGTGAGTTGCAAATAAGCCCGCCCAAACGGACACCGCCTGTGGTGGCGTATTTTGATATGCCTTTTGTTATGTTGTTCGCGGCATACAGCGCCATCATTTCGCCGGAGCAAACGATGTAAATTTCCCGTGCCTTGCCTTCGCGGATTGGCATTGCGAAACCACCGCACACAACGTCTCCAAGAACGTCGTAGAATACATAATCTAAATCATCTGTGTATGCGCCTAATTTTTCCAATAAACCGATAGATGTAATAATGCCGCGCCCTGCGCAGCCAACTCCAGGTTCTGGTCCACCAGACTCAACACCTTTAATTCCGGCATAACCTTTTTTTAATACCGAATCAAGCTCTATGTCGTCACCCTCTTCGCGGAGAGTGTCAAGAACTGTTTTCTGCACCAAGCCACCCAATACCAAACGTGTGGAATCAGCTTTGGGGTCACAACCGACGATCATGATCTTTTTGCCCATTTCGCCAAGACCTGCCGTCAAGTTTTGAGTGGTGGTGGACTTTCCAATTCCACCCTTTCCGTAGATAGCAACCTGTCTCATACCGGTTTCTCCTGTTTAAAATAAAAAAGGCGTGTGTTCCTTCCCTGCTAGGGCGCCCCCCGACAAGGAAAAAACACACGCCTTTGTGTGTGCGCAACCTACATTCGTAGGTTATAGCCATAAATATAGTAATTTTTTTTGGCTTTGGCAAGAAAAAAATCAATTTTTTAATTTTTTTTTTTGAAAAACCGCATTTTTAGCGTTTTTTTCTATATTGCCTCTATGAAATTCTACTCCCTAAGCCTCGGTTGTGCCAAAAATCAAGTGGATAGTGAGAGAGCAACGGCAGAACTTTTAGGGGCAAACTTCAAAATAGCCAAAAATTCAAAGGAAAGTGATGTTATTCTAATAAATACCTGCGGTTTTATAGAAGCGGCAAAAGAAGAATCCATAGAAGCTATCCTTTCTGTGTTAAAAGATAAAAAAAGTGAGCAAAAAGTCATAATTTACGGTTGCCTAAGCCAAAGGTATGGGAGCGAACTCGCAAAAGAAATCCCCGAAGCGGATTTTTGGCTTGGCAATTACAAGGCTGGAATGTTCCTAAATGCGCTTGGATTTGAAACGCAGGCAAAGTTATGCAAAGCCAGCCCACCAAAAAGAATAAGGAATTTTGAATACCCCCACCACGCCTATATCAAAATAGCCGAAGGCTGCAACAGAGCCTGCTCGTTTTGCGCCATTCCCTCAATTCGTGGAAGGCAGGCTTCGCAAAGCATTGAAAGCTTGGTTGAAGAAGCAAAGCAATTAGAAAAAAATGGTGTTGTGGAGCTTTCACTGATAGCTCAAGATTTAAGCTCTTATGGAACGGATTTATACAAAAAACCAAGCCTAGAAAAACTTTTGGAAGCCTTGCTGAAAAACACGAAAATCCCTTGGCTACGCCTTATGTACCTTTACCCAGAGCATATAACAAACAGCCTGCTTGGGCTAATTTCAAAAGAGAAAAGAATATGCAAGTACGCAGATATGCCCATTCAACACGCAAGCGATAAAATGCTAAGCCTCATGCGAAGGAAATACAAGGCAAAAGACTTGCGAAACCTGCTCCATAAAATGCGAGAAAGTGTTCCGAACCTAAGCCTAAGAACAACCGTACTTCTCGGATTCCCTGGCGAAACTCACAGCGACTTTGAAGAACTTATGAATTTGGTAGAGGAAATTCGCTTTGAGCATTTGGGCGGCTTTATATGGTCTCCCGAAGAAGGAACCGCAGCCCTCAAGCTAAAAGAAGAACTTGTGCCTGTAGAAACTGCAAGGCTAAGACTAAATGCCCTAACAGAACTCCAAGAAGAAATTTCTAGAGAAAAAAACGAAGACCTTGTGGGCAAGACTCTAAATGTAATTTTAGATAGCACCTCGGAAGGACGTACGCAGGGAAATGCCTTGGAAACAGACAATATAACGAGAATTTTGAAAGGAAGCGGAAAACCAGGCAAAATAAGAAAGGCAAAAATAGTGAGTGCCACATCTCATGAGCTAGATGCGATTTTACTAAATTAAGAGTCTAAAATGAAAAATGATAGTAAATTATGGTTTTTGTTACTGAGTTTTGGGTTTATTATTGCAATTTCCTGCAATTCACATTCAATACTCAGGGATAATACAAACGACCGCTATGAGGAATATAAAAGTGCTTACAAACATTATTCCGATTCGGAAATTGATTATATAATTCTGCTTGAAAATTTGGAAAAATACCCAAAAGATGAATATCTTTTAGTGCGCAAACAAATTTTGAGAAAAGAAATTGAGCAAAATAGGCTACTTATGCTCCAAACCCGCGTGGAATTTGAAAAAGCCTTGCAGGAATGGGATTTTGAAGTGCAAAAAAGAGAAACCGGTGTGCCAACCGATTCCATAGACATAAGGCAAATTTTCGGTTTGCCAACTCCAAAAGATACATCTCTGCGTTATAGGGAGTAAAAAAATTTCTAAGTTATTTGAAAACACGTAAAAAAATTTGGAGTTTATTATGAGAAAAGTTGTGAAAATCACATTATTGGCAGCAAGCACAATGCTCGCTATATCATTCATCCTCGGCTGTGGCATTAGAGACGACGAGGAAAAATGGTGTGTGGGTGAGTTTCCTGATTCTGCTATTACAAAAGAGCTTAAGGCTTGCTATAAAATTTATCCTAAGTCCGAATACTATTGGGCTCAAAGTGAGCTTGCTTGTAGATCATTTGGAGTACTAAATCCCAATGTTAAAGTATCAGACCCTCCAAAAAATAGGAGCGAGTGTCCAGGAGGATATGACGATGGTACTAAAAAATCAAAATAAGTCATAAATTAATTTTCCGGCTAGCCCAATGCTGGCTAGTTGAATGGCTCTCTTAATCCAAATCAGGTCGTGTTTATGCTGAAATTTGCTGCCTAACCAGCCACCAATAACTCCGCCTAAAGCCATACTCATAGCCAGCTCCAAAATAACCTTGCCTGCCACAAAAAAGCCCAAAGAGCTTATCAATATAAACCAAAAACTCAAAAAACTTTTAAGAGCATTAACCTGTTTCAAATCCAAACCACTATATTTGCGTAGCGAAAAAATCTGTATAAAACCCATCCCTACTTGCAAAAATCCGCCATAGAAACCAACTGCCGTAAAACCCAAAAAAGCCTTGACCCCAGGGCGTTTCGGCGGTTTTTCAGGTGCTTTTCCAAAAGGGTCTGTTCCCATAGAACTCATAATGGCAACGCCAACCATAACAATGGCAAGCAACATTTGAAAATGCGAATCGTCAATGACAACGGCAATCAGGGTTCCCGCTGCCCCACCCAAAAGAGTGGGCGGCAAAAGAGCTTTTGCAATATCCATTCGCAAATATCCATAACGGCGCATATTGAACACAGAACTGAAAATTCCAACAATCATTCCAAAGCGATTCGTTCCGTTAGCTACAGTGGGTGGCAACCCGAGTAGTATCATAATGGGCAAGCTAAGGGAGCTGGCTCCACCAGCTATTCCATTTATAAAAGCAACTATTACTCCCAGAATAAAAAAGATAACTGCATTTTGAATAGTTGAAAGCTGAATTAAATTTTCCATATTAAAATAAGTGGATGATGCAGGAGTTGAACCTGCGACCCGCTGATTAAGAGTCAGCTGCTCTACCAACTGAGCTAATCATCCGTGGTTTGTAAATATAGTAAATTCGCTAACATTAATCCAAGCTGGTATCATAGCTTTTAACTTTCTTCACAGAATCCTGAATTCGGCGCAAAAAATATTGCTTGTTGTGCTTTCTCTCCGTTATTCGCCAGCAAAGAGAATTTCCAAAAAGCACAATGCACCAAAAACCAAATAGCAAAAACATAACCATAGGGAAAATAGCGAGAGACCCGTAAAAAAGAGACCACTTTGCAAACATTCCGGCTTGCAAAAAAATCATAACAGCAGAAAATACAAATACCGCCACAAATGTGAAAACAGCCGATATAAGGGCAGGAAACCATCTCTTTTTTGTTTTTTCAATGCTCGCTCTCCAAAACCCACAATTATCAGGAACATAAGGCATATAGCAATACAAAAGCCACAAAGCGAACAATATCAAAACCATCAAAACAACGGGAATGCTCAAATCTACAAGCCATGCGCCAAACTCTCCAAATGGCAGTCTTTGAACTAAAATATCATCTAAAATCTCGCGCATATAATGCAAAAACAAACTGAACAAGCCTATTCCAGCAGCAAACAAAAGCAAAAAGGGAATGAATATCGCCGCCTTTTGCCCATAGCCGCGGGCTTCGTTGACTCCCCAAACTAT
>JAITFN010000032.1 GCA_031281345.1 Candidatus Fibrimonadaceae bacterium | reverse complement strand
TTCGGACATTTACTACCCCCACCAAGACTCGAACTTGGGTAACAGGTTTAGGAAACCTGGGCTCTATCCTGCTGAGCTATAGGGGCAAAAATCATTTTGAAGCTGGCTTTGCCTTTGGTTTTGGTCTCGGCCTTGCAGTGGCTGTTTTTGCAAACTTTTCTGCGGAACGCAAAACTACTGGGTTATTCCTCGCCTCTTTTATCATTATCTTTTGCTTTTCTTCACTTTCACGCTTAACATGTTCTAACTTTTTGCCGAGCAAATCACCAAGAGTAACTCCTTGAGAGGCTGGCACAACTGGCTTTCTTTTGATTTTATTTTTGCCAGGACCCCCCTGCTTTTTTATTTTTTCTGCCATAAAACCTCTCTTGCTGAACTTTGGGGTTTAAATATAGTAAAAAAATTTCTAGATTCAAATAAATGAGCAAGACTGCCCCAAATTTAGTTTGGATAGACCTAGAAATGACAGGTTTAGACCCGGACACTTGCGTTATTCTTGAAATTGCAACCATAGTAACAGACCCTCAACTGAAAATCCTAGCCGAAGGCCCTGCTCTTGCAATAAGGCAGAGCAACGAAATTTTAGATTCAATGGACAAATGGAACAGAAGCCACCACTTCAAGAGCGGTTTAATAGAAAGGGTTAAAAATTCCCCCTACAACGTGACAACCGCCGAAGAAATAACCCTGAGCTTTATAAAAGGCTACACAGAAAAAGCAAAAAACCCAATATGCGGAAACTCCATTGGGCAAGATAGGCGTTTTTTGGCTAAATATATGCCAAAAATTGAAACTTGGCTAAACTACAGAATAATAGATGTTAGCTCCATAAAAGAACTTGCATACAGATGGTACCCAAAACTCCAAAAATTCCAAAAAAAAGAAAACCACCGTGCCCAAGATGATATTAGAGAAAGCATAGCAGAACTTATGTATTACAGGAATAAAATTTTTGTACCGGAGTTGAATTGAGAATTGGAGCGGTTATAACGGCTGGCGGGCTGGGGAAAAGAGTTGGCGGCGATATTCCCAAACAACTGGTTAAGCTGCACGGAAAAGCTATGTGGCTGCACAGCGCAGAAGCTTTTTTAAACAATAAAAAAATAAAAGCGGTTGTTATCACTGTTCCTGCAAACTGGCAAAATTATTTTATTGAAGAGTCCAAAAATTTACCTATCATTGTGGCACTCGGAGGCAAAGAACGCTGGCAATCTGTTAAAAACGGAATTGAAGCACTCCCAAAAAACATAAGCCACGTGATGGTGCACGATGCTGCCCGCCCCTTTGTGAGCCAAGATATAATAAACTCGGTTGCAAAAACACTGGCAAAAGATTGCTGCTTGGTTGCAAAACCTGTTTTTGACACGGTGAAAGTAGCAAAAAACTCTTATGTGAAAAACACCCTTGACCGCAAAAGCCTCTTCCTTGCTCAAACCCCGCAAGCCGCCCCCGTTGACTTGCTAAAAAAGCTCTATAAAAAAATGGAAAAATTCAGAGATTTTTGCCCAACAGACGAGGCTTCAATACTTGAAAAATTCAGAGTCCCAATAAAAATTGTGGAAGGAAATGCAAAGAACGACAAAATAACAACCAAAGAAGAACTGGATAAATTCCTATGATTAAACGCCCGCTGATGCAAAAAGAAATTGATGAACTAATCGCCGCCGGAAACATCTGCGACAATTGGAACAACATAAGAGTTCTGCAAGATTTTGTACCCAAAAATATTAAGAATTCAAAATTCACAGGAAAAATAAAACTGCACGGATTTACTGGCAAAGCCTGTTCTTACAAAGGAGTTGAGTTCACCACGGGAATATTCAACTCTTGGATAAACGAAAGCGTTATAGAAGATGCTTGCATTTATGAAGTTAAACTTTTTTCCAATTCGGTTGCCTGCGAAGGCTCTTTGATATTCAATGTTGGTTCAATTATATGCGATAAGGAAATGTCTCAAATAAAAGTTGGAACAGAAAGCGGGCATAGAATTTTGAAAAGGCTGTTCAGCGAGCAAGAGCGAACCGTTATAGGCAGAGGCGCAAAAGTTTGCAACGTGAATGCGCTTGAAAATTTGCATTTGGGCGATTTTGCCAGCGTTGAAAACGGAGCAATAGTACAAGATTCCATAATTGAAAACAACAGCGTTGTAGCGGATAATGCCATTGTGAAATCTTCTTTTATAGGCGCTTTCTCACATATTGGCGAGGCAGAAATAAGCAATTCTCTGCTTGGGCCTTTGATGCAAGTTCACCACCACAGCTTGCTAATTTCCGCTTTGTGGGCAGAAGGCAGAGGCAATGTGGGCTATGGCGCAAATGTTGGGAGCAACCACACAGGCAGAATGCCAGACCAAGAAATTACGCCAGGTTTGGGGCAGTTTTTTGGACTTGGATGCAGCATAAAATTCCCTGCGAATTTCACAGAGGCTCCATTTACTATGATTGCAACAGGGGTTATTTGCGAACCGCAAAGATTGAAATTCCCCTTTAGCCTCATAAAAAAAGGAGAACTTGCAGGCTTGAGCAACGAGATTATCCCTGGCTGGGTTTATAGCAAAAATATTTACGGGGTTTTAAGGAGCATTTACAAATGGGACAAAAGAAGCGGGGTTAGCAATAATCTCAATCTGCTCTTTTCAAAAACCATAGCAGATTCGGTTATATATGCCTGCAAAGCATTAAGGGAATTTTTGCAGGATAAAAGCACTTTACCCTTAAAGATAACCGAAGATGAGCTTCCTTGGATAGGCAGCAATTACATTAGAGCAGAAAATGTTGAAAAAATAGTAGAATCTTATGAAATGTATATAGGAGACTACAATTTTTACCAAAAAAACAAAAAACTTATGCCCTCTATAAGTTCTAGAATTGAGGAAAACCTAAAAAGGGATGAAATAAGAGGGCAAAAAATTTTTGACGATTATATGGATTTTCACCCCAAAAACGCAGAATTCTTTGAATGGATAGGGGAATTTAGTTAAAAAATCTCCATTCAGGGGGGATTTATTAAATTTCTATTAAAGTTTTTATACAGCCCTGCCGATAATTAATGTACCGATATTATATAAGGAGGCTTTATGGAAATGTCTATAGCAGAACTATCAACAGCACAAAAAGCAGCAGAAACAGGCTCTGCGGTTGGAATTGCAGTGTTAAAAAAGGCCCAACAAGCAACCGAAGGCGCGGCACTCGCTCTTTTGCAAACCCTTCCTCAAGCGCCCTCCCCTAGCGGAATAGGTGGTACGGTGGATATTTCCGCCTAATATATGAGTTTTATAGACACTCATTGCCATATAGACACAATTTTAGAGCGAACCGGTGGAACGGCAGAGGCTTTGCTTGAGCAAATGACCCCTGTACCAGAAGCCATTATTCATATAGCCTGTGACCCCGATGATTTTAGCTGGGGCAAGGAGTTTTTGCAAAAAAAAGCATTAAGTGGAATTAAAATTTACGGAGCTTTTGGCGTACATCCGCTGGCGGTAGAAAAATTCAGCCCAAAGGCAGAAGAAGGCATTTTAGAGGGGTTAAAGCTGCCAAATACGCTTGCCCTTGGCGAAATTGGGCTTGATTATCATTACGAAAAATACAATGCCGATTTGCAAAAAAAAGTTTTTTTGAGGCAGTTGGAAATAGGTTTGGAATTAAAGAGCAATTTTGTGTTTCACTTGCGAGAGGCAGAAGACGATGCTTTTGAAATTTTGCAAAAAATAGATAGCGAAAATATCAAGGCTCATATTCACTGCTACACAGGCACTGCAGAATTTGCAAATAAGGTTTTATCTTTAAAGGGAACTTATTTTTTTGGCTTTACCGGAGCGGTAACTTTTGATAAAACCGCAACCATAAGAGAGGCGGCAAAAGCCATTCCTGCAAACAGAATTCTTTTGGAAACCGATGCACCCTATCTTGCCCCAGTGCCTTTCAGAGGCAAAACCTGCACCCCCGCTATGATCCCGCATATTGCTCAGGTGCTTGCAAACGTAAAAGAAATAAGCTTAGATGATTTGTTAAAAATCTGCAAGGAAAACACAAATAAAATGTACGGCATTTAACCGCTTTTATTCATCTTCTTCTTCTGGAAATAACTTGAAAAATACCCTTTTTTGCTCTTCAAACAAGTGCAGAATTTGATTTTCCTCAAATTGCTCTCTGTCTATATTTTGCATAAAATAAGGTTCAAGCAAAAAATTACGGCTTGTGATTTGCCTTTTTATATCTGCTTCTATCTCTAAGTTAGACCACAAAATATATATGCTACCGAGAGGCATTTGCGAAAATATGTTTACATCTGCAAATACGGCTTTATTTGCAGAGCTTGTATCTGCGGCTATATCTTTGCTCTCCTTGCTCGCTTGGGCAAAGCCTACAAAAAATATTATTATTAGAAATATAAACCGCATATTGGTAATATAGTAAACTAAATCCCTGCCTTTCGACAGGGGGCGAGGGTTATTCTAGTTTATTGTCCACTTCACTTCTTTTGTTAGAATATTATTTGTAAAATATCTATTATAACCATGTTCTCGACTACCTTGACAGTGTAGATATATTTTATTCCAACCCGCTTTGGCATCTATATTCATTTCTTCGTTATCGGATTTGCAAGTAATTTTTCCAGCTTTTGTAAAATACAAATAGTTAATTCCTTCAATAATCTGTTCATCGCTATACCCTATCCATAATCTCAAATAATTATCGTTATCGGCGGTTGTTAGTATAAAGTGTCCATCAGCCATTTTAGTGCCTTTGGGGAAAGAAAAACAATCATCGTCAAACTTATCCACACCAGTTAAATATTTATCAGGAATTGTTGTAGGCAATTTCAGATTGACAATTCCATCCGTTACGCTTCCTGCATCCATTAAGATTTCGTTGCCGTCTTCATCTTCTCCTAAAGGCATTTTAATAATTCCACTACCCTTGTAGAGAGTACCATCTTCTCTGTCGTAAATTTGTGAGTTCTCGTTGAATGGAACGCCGCCACCGCTAGGGTTATCCCAGCCGCCGTCACCACTGCCACCACCACCTGATGAGCAAGAAAATGTGAATACCATAGCAAGCACAAAGCCTGCCAAAAATGCGATTTTAGAGAATTGTATTCTCATATACGCCTCCATTGTTTAGGATTATTTCCAAGCGGAATTGCCTGAAATTGTTTATAGCTATAGCTGATTTTTTGGCTAATGCAAATAAAAAGTTGTAAGTCCTTGTGGTGTAAGGAGTTATGGGGGGGGGGGGGGGGGGGGGGCAGAAATGGGAGGTAGTTAGCATAATTTTATAACTGCCTCATAGACAAATTAGTTACAAATTCTAGAGCCTCTTCTTCGGTTTCAAAAGGCTCAACTTCCGCCTTTTGCTGAACTATCTTTTGAAACTGGACTATCTTGTTTTGAGCCTTCCTAGTTTGAATCATCTCCATAAATACCTCTTAGCATAAAATCAACCCGTTCATTTCAACCCAATCGACCAATCTGATTGCAGGCGGAAATGAAACTCAAAATCTCTACTTATAATATAGTAAAATCTACCAAGCCTATGCCTGAGGTTCCAATTATCCAACATTTCTTTTTAAATAACCTTTCGTCTCCACTCCTCAATAGGAATGGCAGGAAATCCGGCTACTTTTGCACCCGGCTTAATGCTCTTTGTAACCCCTGCCTTTGCCGCTATAATACAGCCCTTGCCAAGGGTTAAATGCCCCGCGACCTGCGCACCGCCAGCTAAAGTCACATCGTCTTCCACAATAACCGAGCCTGCAAGCCCAGACTGAGAGCAAAAAATCGCATTGCTTCCAACTATGCAGTTATGCCCAATTTGCACAAAGCTATCCAGTTTGCAAAAATTTCCAAGTCTGGTTGGTTCCAAAAAACCAGCAGCCACAACGGAGTTTGGACCAATCTCGCAATTACTCCCTATCACCACACCGCCAAAATGCGGCACTGCTACTTGCTCCCCATTGCATTCGTAAAAACCAAAGCCACGAGAACCAACCACAACGCCTGAATGCAAAATTGTTCCGCTGCCAATTTCAACATTTGGATATAGATTTACGCCTGAATGTAAAACGCAATTTTCACCGATTTTCACGCCAGGTGGAATTAAAACATTTGGGCTTATCTGTGCGGAAGAATGAACTTCGCTAGAGGTGAATTCTTTTTTATTTAAAATTTCCGCACATTTTATTATAGCCTCATAAGGATTTTTTACCCTCGCCAAAACCTTTGCCTCCCCTGCCCAGCCCGCGAAATTCTCCGGCACAAAAACCGCTACAGCTTTTGTTGTTCTAGCTGCTCCATAAGCGGCTTCGTCTGTGCAAAAAGAAACATCGCTTGTGCTTGCAAAGGCAAGTGTTGCGCATTTTTCCACGCTACCTTGAATATTTGCAGGTTCTAAAACTGCACCGGTGAGTTCGGATAATTGGGAGAAGGTGAGCATATCAAATGGTTGGAAATATAGTAAATAGTAGCCCCACGTTAGCTCTCTGAGCGGAAAAAACGGGGATACAAATGGTGATTTTTGTTAAATTTGGAGTTTTAGTTCAGAAATTTTCTACTTTAACCTAGTGCATTTCACTAATAACATATTTTTTGCAATACTCATATCCGTTTGCGCAAGCACAGCAGCTTCTTTGATAGGAGCAAATGCCCTTGGCATGGATCAAGCTCCTAAAAACGCTGCCACAGTGAGAAACGGGTTTGCGCCGCTGAATCCTGCCGCTAATGCCTTTGAAAATAAAACCAAATTTGGGGTTGTGATTCAATATGAGAATACAAGCGCTCAAAAAGAAAACAATTCAATATCTTTGAATTCCTTTACAATGCCCTCTATGTATATGCTTTTGCCATTTGGTTCTTGGGGAACCTTAGGTATTGGCTTAAACGAAATGTACTTTGCAAATAATCGCCTTGAGCTTGAAGACGAAATTTCAAATATTTCCTATTTATCCAGACTTGGTCTTTATGAATTTACTCCGAGCTACTCCATTAGGCTCCCTTTATTTCTCAGCGACTTTGCAATTGGAACCTCTTACAGAATTTTCTTTGGCAACTCTTATTCCACCCTAACACGAGGCAACAACAAAGATTGGGGCGAAGATTCGTGGATGGCAAACAATGTTATGATAACAGAAAAAAAGAGAGGCACATATAGCTCGGGTGACGACTGGTTGAAAAATTTTGGATATAGCCTGCACTTCCACAAAAAATCCATAGATTATTTTGTGTCGTACTTTCCTTCTGTTCAAATGCAAAAAGAAATAATAGAAAACATTCAATTCAGCAACATAGACACTTTGCAGTCTAGCAAAAGTGTTGAAAAATTCAAACTGCCCAAGCATTTAGCAAGCGGCATTCATTTTCGCTTTATGCAAAATCAAAATTTGAGCCTCGTGTACGAGCAGCAAAACGATGCTTTTTCTGGGCTTGCAGAATATAAACTCACAGGCACAGGGCTTTATTACAGCCCATTTTTAAAAAGAAATAATTTTGGGGCAAATGTTTGGTATTCAGAAAAATACTTAAAAGACGTGAACGAATATGGAGCCTCTTTGCTCTCTGATATGTGGCTTGGGCGTAGAGGAACCCTCGTTGGCTTATCCCTTTTTGGAGGATACAGACAGGCAAAGGACTATTGGGATGAATTGTTTTTTGGTTTTGAGGTAACCTTAACTGGAGTTGGCAACTGGGGGACAAGTGCGCGCCGCAGATAATTTTGAATCTTTAAAATCAGAGTTTATGCAAAATGCAGAATTGGAAAAAGAATTTCCAAAGGAAGTTCTCGAAGAAACACAAAAATTTTCAAAGGAAATTTTCACCAAAGACAAAAGCAGAGAAAATTTTTGCCACCTGCACGTTATATGCATAGACCCTCTGGGTGCACGCGACCACGACGATGCGATAAGCGTGGAAGAAACGATGGGCGGCTATATTTTGGGTGTGCACATAGCAGATGTAAGCCATTTTGTGAAACAAGGCTCTGCCCTAGACACAGAAGCCAGAAAACGCGGATACACTCAATACCTGCCTTGGGCAGTTATTCCAATGCTCCCAGATATTCTCTCTGGAGATTTATGCTCATTGCAAGAAAATGAAAATCGTTTTTCTTTCAGTTGCATAATCACCTTAGACAAAAAAGGCAGAATGCAAAAATACCGCTTTGCAAAAGGCATAATAAAAGTTAGCCGTTCCATAACTTATGAGCAGGCAAAAGAACTTTACGATAAAAAAGACAAGGATATTTGCTTGCTCGCCCGCGTTGCAGCAGTTATGAAAAAACTGCGTTCCGAAAATGGAATGTTAGAAATGGATAGCACGGAATATAAATGTGAATTCAATAAAAAAGGCTTACCGCAGTGCATAGTTCCCAGACAAACCGGAATAAGCAATTCTTGGGTGGAAGAATGTATGCTCGCCGCAAACAAGTGTTGCGCATTGGAACTTCAAAAAAGAAAACTAAGTGGAATTTACCGCATCCACGAAGCCCCCGACCCAGCAGACCTCGCGGAACTGATGCAATCCGAACCGACCTTGTTTTTTGACTCCCCTATTGACCCAAACAAACTTTTAAAAAACTATACGGGTAACAACAGTCAAGAGAGGCAAATTTTTGATTTATATTCCCATTTGGTTAAAAAAGCAAAAAAAGACCCTTCCATAACAAACAGAATTCTGCGCAGTATGCAAAAAGCAATTTATTCGGATAAATGCACAGGTCATTTTGCCCTGCATTGGAAAGACTATGCCCATTTCACCTCACCCATTCGCCGTTATGCGGATTTGTGGTGCCACAGAGAATTGACCGGCAAAAGGGGCAAAATAAACGACCTTTGCAATGTTATAAACGAAGCCGAAATAAAAAATCAAAAAACAGAACGCAAGGCACTCAAATTTTGCGCAAGCTATCTTTTGAGAAATGAAATAGGCCAAACATTCAAGGCAGAAATCCAAGGCATAGAGGAATTTGGAATTTTTATTTCCATTTCAACCCCCACAGTAGCGCAGGCAGACGGCTTGGTGCATTTACGCGATGTCCCGGGCGATTTTTACGTGTACGACGTGGCTAAAAAAACCTTGCTCGGCAAACGCACCGGAAAGCGGTTTAAAAAAGGCGATAAAGTTACGGTGAAGCTGATTAAGGTTAATCCGTTAAAAGGCGAGAATGACTTTGAAATTGTAAAATCTAGTTCCAGCGGCTCTGCTTCGCCTTGGGAAAAGCGTGAGAAAAAAGGCCGCAGATTTGGGAGAAGGTAGGTTCACAACTTACTATAAAGCCTCTCGTGCGAAATTTGGCTTTTAAACGTAACAGAATCTCCCGTTTCGGGGTTTTGCATTCCATGAACACCAAACTTAAACTCCCTCTCCAAACAGGGAATTCCGTTTTCTATGTCTAAAGCAACTTCGTAGCGATTTTGATATACGGCATCTTTGGGATGATAGCTCTTAAAAGGCATTCCGCTTTTTACGCTGGAAACGTGCTGCTCCCATATAAAATAGGGAAAAGGCTCTTTTTCTTGCAAATATACGGTATATTCCAAACATTTTCGCTCGTAGATTTTTTTTATGCCTTTTGTAACCACAGAATCTATTTGGGCGTTTGGCATAGGGGACAAGCGACCTTGAGATTTGAGCAAATCTGTTATGTTGGATTTAAGGGGAATTTCTCCCGAAAGCAAATGAGTAACTTCCCAACGCCTTCTTTCTATGCGGTCTAAATCTATTTGGCGGGTCATGCGGCTTATTTGCTTTCGCCATCTGTCTGGAATGGATATTTTTGCAACCACAACGGAATCGAAATTTTCATAGCCTTCTATATTCAAAACCTTCATTCCTTTGGCGGTGAGTGTCATTTTTGGAGTTCTAAGGGCAAGTTCGCTAGGGTAAGATTTTTTGAGATAGCCTTTGGAAGCATCGGAAATAAATGTTCTCTCTAAATAAAGCATATCTTCGTTTTGGCTGTATTCGTTTGTTAAGCGTATTGAAGTTAGGGTGCCAACTTGCTCGTATTCGCCGTCCATAGTTGCGTAGTTGCTTTGGGAAAAAACCTCTGCTTTTATTGGAACGGGTAAATTGTAGCTAATAAAAACAGAGCTTTCTCCACAGGAAATTACAAATGCCCCGATTATTCCAACTAGCCACTTTTTGCTTGCCACTATTCCACCAACTCCATTTTTTTATACAGCAGAATAGAATCTCCAACGGCAAAGGCAACGCGGTAAATGCCTGGGGTGGAGGTTCGCAAAATTTCCCTTGCAGTTAAAGGTTTTGAGTCTGGTCCCTTTGCTACTGCTTTAGCGTCCACATTTTTAACCGGAATAGAACGCTTGAACAATATTCTATCTCCCGTTTCTCCTTGATAAATCCTCAGTTCCACCTCTTCGGAGTGAAAAGGCCTATTGCCGTTATCCATTTGAATAACGATTATATCTTTTGGCTTGAATACGGAAGTTGTATCTGCAACTACTTTGGCGGTGGCATTGTATTCGTGCCCCAAAACTATTCTAGGCTCATATTCCGTGGGGTTGCAGGCAAAGAATGCAAGCGCAAAAAAGGCGAGTAAAGCAAATTTAAACATTATAGGAATATAGTAATTTATGTCCCATTTTTTCTTTTTTTGCCTTTAAATATTTTCTATTGAAGGAATTGGGCTCTATTTCAACGGGAATTCTTTTGGCAATTTTTATTCCGCACATTTCAAGCCCCTCTATTTTTTTGTGATTATTTGTTAGCAAATTCACGGATTTTATACCTAGCTCTTTTAAAATATGAGCGGCATAAGCGTAGTTCCTGTGGTCTGCCTTAAAGCCGAGTCTTATGTTGGCTTCAACAGTATCCAATCCCTTTTCTTGCAATTCATAAGCCTTTAACTTGTTTGCAAGCCCAATTCCCCTGCCCTCGTGCCCAAGCATATAAATTAAAACACCGCCCTGTGCGGCTATATATTTCATAGAATATTCAAGCTGTGCCCCGCAATCGCATTTTAGGGAATGGAAAACATCTCCGGTTAAACATTCGCTGTGCACTCGAACATTGCAGGGATTTTTAAGCGCTTTTGATGCTATAAAGGCAACATATTCCTCGCCGTTTATTTTATTTTTGTATGCTATGGCTTTGAAACTCCCAAATTTTGTTGGCACAAAAGGCTGTGCAATTCGCTCAACCAAAACCTCACTGGCAAGGCGAAAATCTATTATCTCTTGAACCGTTACGAGTGTTATATCGTGTTTTTTTGAAATAGCCCTTAATTGAGGCATTCTAGCCATTGTGCCGTCTGAATTCAGTACTTCGCACAACACGCCTACTTGCGGCAATTTAGCCAATTTGCAAAGGTCTATAACCGCCTCTGTGTGCCCTTCTCTTTCAAGGCAGCCGCCCTTTTTAGCTTTTAGCGGAAATATATGCCCTGGGCAAACAAAATCGTTTGCGTGGTTTGAAAAATTTGCAAGAGTGCGGCAGGTTAAAGCCCTTTCCGCTGCGGAAATTCCGGTGGTTGTTCCATCTTTTGCCTCCACAGAAACGGTAAAAGCTGTTTCAAAGCGGCTTGTGTTTCTGCTTGCCATCATCGGTAAATTCAGTTGCTCTGCACGTTGTTCGGTGATTGGTGCGCAAACAAGCCCGCGCCCGTGAGTCACCATAAAATTTATGTGCTTTTCTGTGCAAAGCGAGGCAGCGCAAACAAAATCGCCTTCGCTCTCGCGGTTTTCGCTATCGGCAACGAGCAACATTTTACCCGCCTTGAATTCCGCTATTGCTTTTTTGATATTATTCAAAATTCCACTCCTTTGTTTTCGCCTTTTGCATAACTGCCGAGCAATATAACCTCTGCCATTGTTTTTAATTCCTCCAAAGACGCTTTAACGGAACTCTGCAAAGGATTCCCAGCCAAATCCGCATAAAAAACATATTCCCAAGGGCTGCCGCTTTTTGGGCGGCTCTCAATGCGAATCAAATCCACATCGTATTTTGCAAAGCAGCCAAGGCAAGAGTGCAAGGCACCCGGTTTGTTGTTCCCCAAAATAAATGCCACAGATGTTTTTGTGTGCAAAGCCGCATCTATTGGAGGGTTATTTTTTTGAATTGCAAAAAACCTCGTTGAATTCGCGCCTGGAAAATTCGCAAGCGGCTGTTTCAATATGCTTAAACCGTAAAATTGCGCTGCAAAAGCAGAGGCTATTCCGCCCGTGCCTTTCAACTGCTTTCTTGCTATTCGCTCAACAGAACCGGCGGTGTCAAAAAAAGGTTTTCTCTCTATTTGCGGATTTTTTTCAAAAAAATTTGAGCATTGCTCCAACGCTTGCGGGTGAGAGACAACTTTTGTCAAGGTTTCCAAGGTTTCGCCTTTAAGGGCTATTAGGCAGTGGTCTATTTGCAGTTTGAGTTCGCCTGTTATGGGCAGCCTGTATTTCAGCAATAAATCGTAATTTTCCAAAATAGAGCCGGCGGTGGAATTTTCTATTGGAATAACTCCGCTATCCACGCTGCCGTCAATTACCATTTTGTGCAAATCTTCAAATGTATCTGCTGGAATGGTCTCTATATTTTTGCCAAACAAATGAAAAGCCGCGCTCTCGCTATACGCTCCGTGCCTGCCTTGGAATGCTACTTTCATTTTATGCAAGTTTAGTTTCTTTTTTGCGTATTTTTAAACAACTGCGCAATTTCTTAAAAATGCAACCAAATATATTTATATTTATATATGATTTGACAATTATTGCATCATCTGGCAAGTCTGGATGCTCATCATCAAAATCTGGCTCAAAGCCTGAATCTTCAAGAACTTTGAGGCGAGCATGTAATTCCTCATCCCTAGGGAAGGCCTTGGCTGCCTGCTTTGCAGTCATGACATATACTTTATTTTCCATAATACAATCTCCTTTCTTTTCTACCTGCAATCCTAACAGAAATCAAACGTATCTTCAAAAATCTACGATATGTAAAGCATACAGATAAAACTCTTCCATTAACTTTACCTATCGCTATATAACGCTTTTCTCCATAATTGAATCGCCTATCTTCAAATATGACTCTTGCTTTATCAAAAAATACTTCAATACCCTCAGGTAGAGGCAATCCTCTATGCTTTCTAATATTCTCAGTATTTTTGGCTTCATCCCACTCATACTCACAAAATTTCTCTAATATGTAATATAATAAATTCTCACAGGCTAACACCTGGAATTCCTAAACATAAAACACCTCTGGTGTTGAATATAGAAAAGTTGCTTGCACCTGAGCTAAGGTGCAAGGTACTTTATAGCTCTAATTGCCTATTTTCTTTACAATCACATAGAAAGGCGAAATATCTTTGTTGCTGAAAGTGCATTTGTATCTGCCTTTTTTGCTAGCATCATATTTGGTGATGTCGCCATCGCAAGTTGTTGGAATTGGTTTGGGGGAGATTGTTGTTGCACCGTTCAGGTATAATAATTCGTAGTAGTTTATTAATTTGCTTGGGTCATTGACGGTTATTTGGTTTGGGGCCAAACGTATTACACGAGGCATTACGATGATTGAGGCTTTGAGGTCATCTAGCTTTCCTTGGAGGGTTTCTTTTCTTATTTCTTTGGTTTCTAGTTTTATTGGCAGACGGCTGGCTATTGGTATCCAAATGTTGTCTGATTCACCGGGAACACTACCAGGCGGTGGCGGCGGTGGTGGGGGCTCTACGTGATCTTTGCAATCATCAGAGTTAATTCCTGCCTTGCGCTCGCACAAAATGCCCATATCCACAAGATCTCTAAAAAGTTCGTTTTCATTTTTTTTCAAGCTGAAATCGTTATCTGCTTTAACTAAACGTGCGCAAGTGCTTGATGGGAAAAAGACATTACCTTCAAGTGGGCATCTTTTATCCCAACTATTTGCTTTATTAATATCCTCTAGAGAGTATATAAAATAATTGTATTTACAGAAACCTCCTTTATTGTCGTCGTTACAAACATCGTTATTGGAAACGCATCCTGCACTTACCATTTCTCCATCACTTACGCCTATATGGATTCCTTTTTCAAAGAATATCATTACTTTGGAAGTATTTGTGGTGGGTGCTATGGACACAATCTTTTGTGGTTTTTCATAGATAAAAATAAATTTTCCCTTTAATGGAGTATTAAGGGTGTAAAGTTGGTCTTGATTTAGTTTTACAACTAGATAGCCACCCACGCCACCGTAAAGCATATTTGGTTTATCTTTCAGCTTGTTATAACAATCATTGAGTACAGTTGGAAGTATGTAACTAGACTGCCATCCAAAATCTTTACTGCCATGTTCTTTAATCACACCGCCACTTATAACAAGAGCTTCTTTATTGCTCAGACATACAAAATCATTATACTTGATTGATGATGTGTCTGCCTTAGCTGCCAAGAATTCTTTTATTGAAGCCAGTGAAGATACTATGGGATCGTTCACTTTGTATTTACTGCCATCGCAACCACTACCCGGTTGCGGTTCACCCAAAATTTTCATGCAATATTCTTTTATTGAACTTGCTCCCGCAGGTTTATTTGAAGGAGATAAATTAGGTTCAGTATTAGTTAAATTCTTGCTTTTAAAATAACCTACAGGAGGATTAGGCTGGGTTTTCCATTCTAGATTTGGAAGATTATCGGCAATAGTGCGAGCGGCACTTTTGAAAAACAGGGTCGCATTTGGCTTGTATGAACAGCCGTCATCAGGAGTTTTGCCATAGTTGAAATGAATTTTTTCGCCTTGGGCTGCAGTTGCTCTAACTCCAGCTGCATTAGCCGTCCAAACATTATCGCAAACAACGAAACTATTATTGTCACTTTCCAAACCAGCACCATCTATATAAGCTGTGGAAGGGACCGTGTCGCCTAGAACTAAACTGCCATCAACTCTATACCTTCTGCCTCCATTAAAGCCAGATATTTTCCCATTTATGGTAAGGCTGCCTTTTATCATTTCGCCTTTACCATTTGTTCCAAATCTCAGGTCTCCTTCGCAGTAAACATCATTATAGGAACCAGTTGTACCTACAAATTCAGAGGAGCTACCCATATATAGACCCCCTTTTATTGATACCTTGTCGTTATTTGAGCTGTAGTTTCCACCAACACACGCATTATTGCCAATATCAACACTGTTGCCGCTGTTCTGCAAATTTCCGGTCACTATGAAATTACCCGTTATTTTCGGAGGATTTCCAGTCCAATTGCCATTTATTGTAGCACTAGAAAATTCTTTTTCTCCCTGAAATTCCACACTTGAACCAAAATAATCGTCAGGAGGAGGAGGATTGGATTTTTGTCTTTCAATTTCATCTGGCATAAATACCTTATACAATCCGTCTGTGCTTAGAATAGCCGTTTGAAATACCTTTGAAGAATCTCTAGCATTACCCTCAACCAAGACTTTTAGCTTTAGCACAGGTTTTGCTGTCGAGTCTATGCCAATTAAAAAAGCTGAGAATTTTTGTTTATCGTTAATTACTATTTCGTCTTTGAATATCTTAATCGGTTGCTTACCCCCTGCCTCGTAGTATTGAGTTACCAATGCACCAGCGTCTGCGGCTTTGTTTTCCATCCAACTGCGTACATAATCTATGCCGCTCTCGCTCGCTTGGTAAGCCTCACTTGCTTTTAGCCTTGCCCCGCTGGAAAAATTCTCCGAACCTATTATGCGAAAAATAACCACGCTAGCAGTTGTGGCGGCAAGCATGAACATTAAAACGGCTATTAGAGATATGCCACGTTTCATAAAACCTCCTCAGTCTTTAGGTATAACACCGTTGTTAGGAGTTATTATCACCATTCCTTTTCCTTTGCTCGAAGATGTTCCCGATTTCTCGCCTTTGTTCTCTATTTCTAGTATTAGCTCAAAAGCTTTGGCATTTGTTTTCTGTTTTATTCTTTCGGTCAGGTTTGTTATTGCTTCCGTGCCGTAATCGGCATCACTCGCTGATTTAGGAAAATTGAAGGTTTCGTCTGCTTTGCGGAATATTTTGAAATTGCTGAATTTGAGTTTTCCGCCCGCACCGCTGAACTGACCTGTGGATACAGTGGGAGAATAGTATGCCATAATTATAGCAACGCAGGCTTCCAAGTTTTGGCTTACTGAAAATTCTATATGCCTTGCTAAGTCTGCGGCTTCGGCAGATTGGGCGGGGTAAAACAAAATATCTTTGGGTGCGCCAGGGGGAGGAGTAGGGCTTACTACGCCTGCGGTTCTCAGCCCTATTGCTAGGTGATCCCTGCCCGGTACGAATTGCGTACTGTTGAGAACCAATTGTGAATCTGCTGCGGTAGAGAGAATGGAGAAAGGCATTTTGAATTCAATTGCGTAAGTTTCGTCTTTTATGAAAGTCAGCTTCTTGCAGTCTTTGTAATCGGTTTTAAGGTATTCTGATAGGTAAAGTTGGTTGTGTGATTTTCCCGTTTCAGTATTATTCTGGGCAAAATTAGACACGGTTGTTTCGGTGCCGGTGCCGGGGTCTATGTTTGTTATTTCCTTAATATCACCAGTACTGGGAGTCCTCGACAAAAGTCTGAATTTGTCGGTGCTTTTCCCGAATAGAGTGTCTGTCGTGTTGCCTGCCATTCCTGGTTTGCTTGGAATTATATTGAAATTTGTAATATTTTTTGCTATTAGAACGGAATCAGCATCCTTCGCGCTTGTTTTTTCTGGGCATACAACTAAGTCATTGTCTATTGGACCACAAACGGCATTTGAAGGAGAAGCAGCGCATTTATGTATTGTGGCACAACGGCGAAGAAGCAAGCTATCATTTGTGACTTTCCATATAATTTCGCGTATGCCTAAAAAGCGCCCTTGTTCATCAAAAGCTGCCTTGCGAAAAGCTATGCTATCGCGGAAAGTCTCGTTTGCTCGTTTATTATGCTTCAAGGCATAGGATGATGAATCGCCAGTACCTGGTGTAGAAGTTGCATTCCAATATATTTTTGGATTATTTTTCCCAACATTGTAAACAGCATATTCATTGTTCACGCTCTGCCCCCAAGCCTTCACGCCCATTTGAGACATATCTTCTTTAATCAAATTAGAGACTCTGCCAACCTCTTCGCTGTTCTTAATCATATTTTGGCTTCGCACACGCATTTTGGTGGAATCGCTAAAAACACGCCCTGCCACAATTATTATGAAGCCCATAATTGCCATATATACAACGAGTTCTATTAGAGTGAATGCTCGTTTCATATTTACCTCACCACCTTTGCTACTTGTATGGACTGGTCTTGACCTTTATATTTCCACAAAACAGTTGCTTTAAGACTTTTGGCATAAATGTTTTCTAATTTTTCAAATTTTGTGTTATCTTCTTGCTTAAAGCTAGTCGTCAAAAGTTCCACTTCAACTCTGTAGCTAACTGGTGCGCTTATGCCTTCTTTATCGTTTCCAAAATAGTATGTGTAATCCGGGTTGCAATGCACCAACATTTTATTGCCACATTTATCTTTTTGTTTTTCTTCGATTGAATTTATGCCCACAGCTCCAAGCGAATCTAAAACGTGTTGAGCAATGAAACTAGCAGCATCTCGTTCCCTAACTCTGAGCAACGCTTCTCTATTTCCAAGTTGCAATTTGTTTAACCCAATAATAAGGAATCCGAGTACCACCGCGGCGATGAGAACTTCAAGGATGCCAAAACCCTTTTTCATAAAGCCTCCCAACCGTTTTTTCTCTTTATGCAGGCAACGAAAAAATTTTTGCTATTCACTTTCACCGCTGCTCCGCAATAGCCCCTAGCATCGCAGGCAACAAAATAACCTTCGTTTTTTTTGTTATCGTTTACTAGAGCAATGCTAGAAATTCCGATTTTTAATTGAGAAATAACTCCACTGTTAAAACTACTGAGAGTGCCGCTTTCGCAAGTTGGTGCTGGCTCAGTGCTACTTGCAGAAAAGCCGTTTCCAAGCGGTTCTTTGATTGTTACGCTACCTGAACCTTCTGGCGTGTATTGTATCTCTTTGCCAATTACTGCAATAGTGACATTTTTATTCTGCCTCTTGCCCTCGTTCAAGGCTCTCTCTGCGAAAGTTCTCAAAGTCTGTGCCGTTTCTTTGGCACGATTGGTGGAAATCAACTCAATTAGGCTGGCATAAGCAAGCGAAGCGAGAATGCCTATGAGTATCACAACCACCATCACTTCCAGTAGCGTAAACCCACCGCTCATTCGTCGATTTTTTTGGATAACTGCCGCGCCGGCAGTTATCCAAAGTACTTTTCGTTCAAAAATTTTACCCATTCTTTGTGAACTTTAACCATTCCTTCAAAACCAGCATCGCTTTCGCTAAAAACAAAATCTGCGTAATGTTTCAAGGTGATGTTTATGTTCTTGTGACCGAGCATTTTAGAGACCCTAACGATGTCAAAACCCGCACTCAAAGCCTGGCTTGCGAATGTGTGCCTGAATCTGTGGCAATGTATGTTTTTTATGCCTGTTTGCAGGGAGCATTTTTTGAACAGTTTTTGGCATTTGAGATTGAACCTGCGACCGTTATTTTCTATGAAAATATGCGCTCGCTTGTAAATTTCAAACATAGTGCCGCTAATGGGAATTTTCCTAGCCCTGTGCTGCGTTTTTGCGTCTATAACCCCCGAAATTTTCTGGGGAAACACAAAAAGCATTTTCTCCTTGATATTCCACCACTCTCTTGTCATAAGGGTAGCTGCTTTGCTCTCTATGCCAGTCAAGAGCATAAGCAGAATCATATCGTGAAAATGGGTGTATTTTTTTAGCCACTTTAATAGAATTTTGCACTCCTCAATAGAAAAAGGAGTCACAAGTCTAGTGTTTTCACTTGTTTCCGATACACTTATTTTTTCAAAGGCAAAATTCGGTGCTTGCCCAAGGAATCTTTCCGCAAACTTTATGATTGACCTTATCCTCAAAAGCTCCTTGTTTATGGTGGAGGCAGATTTCTTGCCCCTCCATTCCGCGTAACCCCTTGCCTTTTCTCTAGTTAAGTCGCCATAATAGACTATTTTTTGACTGGAAAACCAAGTTTTTATTGTGCAAACTTGCCTTTCAACCTGAGTTTTCCAATTTTTTTTAGCCTTGGCTGTTTTAGCGAAATCTGCGAGGTAGTTTTCCAGTATTTCGCCCCACTTTCTGCGCTTTTCTCTTAGGTTTGTAATGCTCAAGAGAAAATCGCCCAAAATTAACTTTTTTTCCAAAAAATCCCTCCTAATTTGAATTTTTGTCCTAAAAATAATATATATTTATTGTATAAGGCCTTTGAAAAATGGTTTGTTGTTTTTATCTAGATTATTGCATAGCAAGAGGTATTATGGAATTTTTGAGTATGGTGTTAAGCGAAGACAACATAAGGACTTTGGTTATCCTTGTAGCCATTGCATGTGGGTTTATTTGGCAGAATGGTCAACTTGATAAAAAAATGGATAAAAAATTAGATGATTTCCATGGAAAGTTGAAAACCAACGATTTTGCACATCTGAATAATGCCATAAGCGAACTTACATTTATTTTGGAAAAGAACGGATTTTTGAAAACTTCGGATAGAGAACACATTGATTCCAAACTGGATAAATGAGGTATTCGCTATGAAATTCGCCATTTACAAAACTTCTAGGCTGGCTTTGAAAAAAGCCGGCGCGTCAGTTATTCAAAAAAAATGGCGAATTAGCGGCGGATTCACGCTGATAGAACTTGTTGTTTATATGGCGATAATGGGATTCATAATTATCGTGGCAGGGCGAGTTTTTAGCGATTCCACCAAAATGCGGGTACGCAGCCAAAATATGGTTGCAAGCACAGAAGAAGCAGGCAGGGTGTCTGCTCTTATAAAAGAAGATGTTTCGCAAATGGGTGCCAAAAGCTGGAAAAACCAAAACGGCACTTTTAAGGTAGCCAAAAAAGTTTGCTACGAAGATTGTAGCAACCCACTAACCGCAGAATCTTATAATAAAAATAAAGACTTGACTAAAGGCATCGAATTCAGAAAGGTACATTACAAAAATGATGGAACTTGTCGTGCAGTGTTGAAAATAACCTGGGAGCTTGATGCCGCAAAAAAAGAACTTACACGTAAATGCGAACCGATAACTACCGATCAGGATTGCCCCAACAACCTAGGTACTGATAAAGAAGCGGAATGCCCCACTTTGCTTGTAATGGCAACCGGCGTTACTGAGCTTAAATTTGAGCCTTCTAAATATGAAAAAACCGAACCACTATTTCCTCCCACTACGAATCCTCCTACGAGTGGTTTTGGCTTCATAGTCAAGAATGGCAGCTCTACTGAATCCCCCCTTTCAACTTCTGGTGCTCCAATCTCTCTTAGAGGTTTTCCTCCAAATACTTCTAACGGAACAAACCATAAGGATTTTTATTTAGCGACAACCAACAACACTGGGAGTTGCTGGTTATATCCGTTTGTGGCTGGCGAAAAATACACCATAGGTTTTGATTTACCATGCGAAAAATCTGCCTGTAGAGACGGTAATGAGTTGTACAACCCCATGACTATGTTTCAACCAGGCAAAGACCATTTGTCTGTGGGCTTGAGAAGTACCAGTATGAACGGCGCACCCATAAGTGGTGTTCCAGATTTTCTGTTCTACCCCCCGCAAGATGTCAAAGCAGATGAAACCAAAACTAGGCATTTTGAATTTAGCGTTCCTGCAAATACCAATGCCTGCATAGGCATAACAGCCGCGTTTTACTCATCAGAAGAAATAGCCCAAAAAGGACATTTGGAAATTGAAAATTTTAAAGTATCAAAAATAAGCACTAACACTACTTCGCCAGCCGATGTTAAAGCGTTTAAGCTCACTTTGCAAATAAAGAAAGGAATTAAAGATAAGGAGGAAGTTAGTGAAGCCGTCACAGTAATACCTGTTCCAAACAATGGCGTTATGGGAGGAACTTGATATGAGCAGCAAAATACACAAAAAGGGCTTTACGCTTTTGGAATTGCTGGTGGTTATGATACTCATAGGCATTCTCGCCTCATTAGCCTATTCTAGCTTTATGGATATTATACAAGCGAACAAGGCTAAAGATGCAGCAAGAACTCTTACAGCTTTTGCGGAAAGAGCCATTGCAGAAGGCAAAATGCGAAAAGAAGATGTTACAATAACCATAAACCAAAACGAAATAAAGGCTACATTTGTCAGTTCAAACAACACTTCTAGCGAACCATTGCCAAAAGGTTTCTCCCCCAAAGCAGACAACAAACCCACCGATTGTGGTGGCACTCCCAATGCAGATATAAAAGCAACAGTTAGTATAGGCACTTCTGGCATAAGCGGACAGCCTTGCTTTGTAGCGTGCAATGCAAACAGCACCTATTGCGGTGCAGCCGTCAAAAAAAAGGATAAAAATAATTTCTCAGCACAAATAAGAAAACGTTCCGACTGGGGGGATTTGTGAAAAAAGGCTTTGGTCTCATGGAAGTTTTAATAGCCGCGGTGGTACTCGGCTTTCTTGTTATTGGATTAAACAAGTTGCAATTGGGAAATAGAGAAGGCGTTTTAAGGGTGAGAGCGCGAGACGCTGCAAATACCATTGCTCAAGATATAATAGATTCCATTTCCAGAATTGGCTCTGCAAGCTTGAAAATTGAAAAGAGAGATGGTGTTTGCCCCCCTCCTAACGACAAGAGAGACTTATGCAGGCAACGCACTTTTGAGGGAGAAGCTGGTTCAATACCCGTAAATTATTGGATTATAGTTGACGTGAAAGAAGGTGCTAATAAATCGGTGAACAACCAAACGGAATATACGAAGAATACCTCAAGCACAACCAACAAACTCAGTGTAACACATCAAATTGCCAAACAGATAGATGTAACCGTGAAATGGAAATTCAAAGATTCAGACCAAAGCATCAATGTATCGTCTCTGATAAAATAAAAGGAGGGCACAATGAAATTAGCCAACTGCAAAAATGGAATTTCGCTCATAGCTGTTCTTATGTTTATGCTTGCTGCTACAACGGCGAGCGTTGTAGTTTTCAAGTGGATTGGCTCGGAAAATTTTTCTAGTGCTGCACGCCTTAAAAACAACGAAGCATACCAAGCATCGCAAGCGGGTTTAGAGAATGTACGCGGTTGGCTAACAAATATGGGAGCAGATGCAGGTGCCCTTATAAGGAATTTTGAGATAAAAGGTCAAAAACCAATACTTTTGAATTTTAAGAGTTTTAAAATGGAAAGCACCAAGAAACAAAACTTTAGTGTTTATTTGACCGGCATAGATGTTAGCAAGCAACCGTATCAATTAAAATTCCTAAGCGTGGGAGAAGCAAGAGACGGAGCAAAGTACAGCCAAGCCGCAATTTTTGACGTAGAAGGCTTGTACAAAATGAAAGCAAGCGAACTACCAAAACCATCTCCAGGAAATGCAAAAAAGGTACCGCCATACTTTGGCAGTATAGGTAAGTCAACACAACAGACTGTGGCAAGTGCCCACGTTATTGGAAATTTAGATGCAACCGCAGGACTTAGTACCACTGGTGATCTCATAGTCACAGGAAATTACACTATGGCATCTGGTGTAAAAGTAGGTTGCCCTATCATAGGTAATGATCCTAATCAACAAAAATATACCTCGCGTCCAACAAATTATGATGCTTTGGTTAAAGACACTGTTTTTGGCAATGCTTACATAAAAGAAGACCTTAAAGCGGATGCTTCAAGATATTGCGGAAGCCTCTATGTTGGTGGCAATATGAACATAAATGGTTCAACAGAAATATGGGGTGATTTATATGTAAAAGGAAATTTAAACTTAAATCAAAAACTTACTGTTTATGGAAATGTGACTATTATAGGCAATATTACTTTTCGCGATATGCAAGGCAACCCTCAATCCGCGACTATGGACTTTAGCTTCAAGAAAAACCTTTTGTTGCCAGGTATAAATTCCACATACGAAACGCCAGCGAAGAAAATAACAGTTGATGGAACTACTTGCAAGGTAGGAAATATCCCCACCCCGCCCCCCCCTGTGTCTAATACTATTCAAACTAAAGCTACTGAACAGGAATGTAAGTCCATAACGGGGGGCGGAGCAAGTCTTCTTGAGGCTTTGGGCAAGCAACTAACAACATCCAAGGAAGATTCAAATGGTAATCCATGTACCACAGGTCCTGATTGTATGTACAGAATTCGAGACCCGATAACTTTGGGAGCGGCAGTTGAAGATTGGAAAGTATCTAAAATCCCCGGTGGATGTGCTACGCTTAATGGCTATGCAAGCAGCAATGGTATCATTGATTTACCAATTGCAGGCGTAACTTCTGCTACTTTTGTAGATGCCGTAAATAGTTGTTACAATAATTCGTCAGGTAATTGGACAGATGCAAATGGCAACAAATGGCTTGTGATAAGAATAAATTATAATTCTGCTTACAATGAGTTTAGTAAACAAACTTTGGGTACGTCAAATCACGGAAATTTCATAATTATAGTAGAAAATAAACCTGGCTCTGATGGAATCTCGCCGCCACTAACAACAGAAAGAACAAATGTTCTTTTGTACTTGAAGCAAGGAGCAACAACAATTGAGATGAAGCCAGATGCAGGCAAATTCATGAACTATTTTATATATAGTGAACAAGACATAGATAAAATAACCGGTAGTCAGTATCTTAAAGGCAACCTTTTTATGAAAAATGGAAAAAAAGTCAAAGAAATGTATGATTTCCATATTCAGGACAATGACCCTTTATTTGATGCTTTGAGCAAAGCCGGAGTGATTGTGGATAATAAAGACAAGTGCAAAGGCACAGGTCTTGATGACTGTGGTGGTGAAGTTGATGATAGCAAACCACCACCGAAAATAGAACCACCCTCAGATGGCCCCAACCCAGAACTTTCATACGTACCAACAGTCCCACATCTAAAAGTTAAAATGCAAAGCGTATATGCCAGCACAGAACCCACAGATTCGTATGACGAAGCTATGAAAGCAATACTTGTGATGCCAAGGGTAATCTATTTAAAATCAATACCATCAAATACAAGCGATTTAGCTAAATACTTCAAAGTACTTTACCTAAACGACGCAAGTGGAGCGGATGACAACACTATAAAAAGCAATACAAAGTGTTATAATACTCCCCTAGTAGCAGGGAAAGGCCATGTATGCAGCCTAAACCTCACCGGTACAGCAAGTTGTACTGATAATAATCTACTTTGCAACGCATTTTATGTTGTGATAGGAGATGATAATTGAGCAATCCGCTTCCCCGCTTTTGGGTGCAAAGAGAACAAATTAGCCAAAAAGCTGGTTTTCTTCTCTTGCATTTTCAATAATCCAAGGCTCTCAAGAGCGGCGGATTTCCCGCATTTCCCCGCAGCAAGGCGGTCTGCTTCGTATTCCTGTTTGTGGCAAAAATAGCGGTAAATTAAAAATGCAAGCAAACTGAGAACGAGCAATAAAATTTGACGTTTTAGCTCGTGACGTTTTTCTATATGAGCCTGCTCGTGAAAAAATTTATGGCTTAGCATATACCCCGTCAAGCATAGCTTGTATATCGTTTTCGTCTATTTTCATGCCGCTGTCTATCAAACTCATTGATTGTTTCAGCACAAAATCCAAGGAATTTTTTTCTTCAATCTCTTGCTTAGAAGAACGCCCTTGCAAATAATCTGCCAAGCTGTTTAAAACCTCTGGATCTGGCGAGTAGTAGGTTTTATCTTGGGCTAGTTCTTCTCTGTATTCTTCGTTTTGCTTTTTGCGATAAAGCCAAAGCGGACCGTTGGTTTCGCTCTGCCTAAAGATAACATTGTCTGCCTTTGTTTGTTCAAGCATCGCAAAAAAAGTTACGGCAACCATTATTGGCATTCGCTCTTTGCCGAGCAAATCGTCAAACATAGCTCTGCCGCATTTTCCCAAATACTCGTTTATATATTGCTCCCTGTCTTCTGTAGTCACATTATCCACTTCTATTGTGTGCACGCTGTTGTATGAGTGAATTTGCAGCGTTTTGTGGAATGCCTTGAAAAGCTGCCATATATTAGCATCTGCAAGCTGGGCATCCTTGGCTATTTTTTCCATGCGCCCACGCCCATAAGTACCAAAATTCTTTTCTTCCATTTCTTGCAAGCCAAGTGCAACCCTTTTGAATTTTTGGTATTCCTGCATTTGCAGCAGCAGGGCTTCGCGTTCAAGTTCAATATCCAGCAACTCTTCTGGGCTTTGTTCCTCACGCGGTAAAAGTTCTCTCGCTTTCAAATACATCAAACGGCTGGCAAGGGCTAAAAATTCGCCCGCATAGGATAAATCCACATTTTCTAAATCTTGTATGTATTCTAAATACTGTTCTGCGATTTTGGCTATGGAAATTTTTTCAAAAGAAATTTCTTCCTTTTTCATCAACAAATAAAGCAAGTCTAGAGGGCCGGTGTATGAGCCGTCTAGCGAGAGTTCGTATAGGGTATCTGGCATATTAAGCAGCTTCTGCTGCATTCTTGGCAACACTCTTGTTCTTTGCTATTTTAGACCTTGCAACGCCAGCTGTCTGCTGGTCGCCCAGGAATATGCGAACAACGCGAATGTTCTCTTTTGCTTCTGGTATTTTCACCTTTTCAAACAAATTTACTCTTTGGTTTGTGGTTCTCAGTTCTTCGCTCAAAAGGCGGAATTGCTCTTCTATAACCCTGCGCTCTAAGCGCAAACTAACCAAATGCTCCAAAGCGCGAATGCCATCGTCTATCCAAACCGGAGTGTCAAATAAATCTGGTATGTTGCGTTCAAAAACCACGTCTTCAAACACAGGGATTGTAACTCCGGCAATGTTGCCTTCGCCCAAAAGAATTTTGGCAACTTTGAGATATTTGCTCCATTCAATTGGTTCTGCAAATAGCTTTATCCAACTGTTCATATCGGCAAGCAAGGCTGCTTCTTCTTGTCTTTTGGATTCAACCCTAGACTGCAAGCCTCTTATTTCCATTTGGAGCTGCTGTTTTTTCAACTGCAAGGTGGGCAGATAGCGTTGAAACCTTTTGAGGGCATCGCGTTCTGCTTTTAAAGCGTTTTTTGTGAGTTTAACCTTTGCCATAATGGGTAATATAGAAAATCGGACGCCTTAACCTTTATCCTCCATAACCAACTTCACAAACTCCCCCACTTCTCTGAATTCCTTGTACACAGATGCAAAACGCACGTAAGCCACCGAGTCTGCTTTGAATAGTTTTTTCATAACCAAGTCGCCCACGGTTGCGTAAGAAATTTCTGCATTTCCCATTTGCACAAGCTCGTTTTCAATATCGGTTGCCATTTCTTCTATTTTCTCGGAACTGACTGGCCGCTTGGCGCAGGCTATTCTTATGCCAGAAATTAGTTTCTCTCGCTTGAAAGGCTCGCGCCTTCCATCGCGCTTGGCTATGGTTATGGCTCCTTTCTCTATGTATTCATAGGTTGTGAAGCGGTAGGAACAATCTTGGCATTCCCTGCGCCGTCTAATGGAGTCGCCACTTGTGCGGGTTTCTATAACCTTATCGTTATCGGATTTGCAATGCGGACACATCATGATTCATACACCTTATATAAAGTAATACCTGTTTTTGCCATATTATCACTTGCCTCATTATATGTTTTTAAAATGGAATTCCACTGCCCTATGCTCATTTTTATTTTTTTTTCAAGGGCATTTTGCCTGTAAGTTGCCGCGTTTGCAAGCGACTCTGCAACTTTTGCAAGAGAGTCAAAATATTCTGGTAGCAAATTCAAAAAAGGCAAATCTGCTTCAGGAGCATTGCTTTTTTCTTTAGCTAAAAATTCCTTTTGCTCTTTGCAGGTTGTTTGCAAAGCCTGCATCATTCGGTCTATCCTAATCCAATCCACTTGCGGAGCGATTAGGCTTATTGGCCACATTTTTTTTATTGAGAATTTAAACATTGAGTCGTGAGCCGCACGTTGCAGCTTCACCATTTCACGCAAATTCGCAAGCATTGTCTCTTTCAATGAGGGCATTTGCTACCTTCCGCTGGATGCTTTACAATTCTCATCATAGGTAAAAAATTAAAAATTTTATAAATCTTCAAATATATTTTCTCGCATAAATTCACAATGGGTATTGCTGGCCTCGGTAAGCCTGCGGTGCTAAAGGGCACGGAAAATCTGGAACCTTTGCTTTTATTCCACAGGGTAAAACGGCTGTTGTAGTTTTCAAAGCCCAAATCTTTGCACAGATAAAAGAGCATTCTGGAACCATACCAAGCCGGAGGCACAAAGCCCTGAGGCTCTCCTGCATTCAGTTTTTGCCACTCCTGCAAGGCCTTGGTCAAAAGCATTTTTGAATCTTCTTTTGAAAGCCCCGCAAACTCAGATTCGCAATTTGTTAAACTAAGGGCGAGCCTCCCCAGCAGGCTTCTTTTTAGAATTTTGTCTGCCTTATGCCTGTAGCCGTGCAGATATAAGCTATGCCCTTCCATTTTCCATTCCAAAAGCTGCTGGCTAAAAGCCTTCAAAACACTTGGCTGCACACCCTCGTTAAATGGGATTATCATCAAATTCCATTTCTTATCTCCGCCGTATTCCTTTAAAATACCCTCAATATCTGCGAAATTTTCCGCATTAATATCGTGAAACTCATATACCGGAAAGCAATGCATCTATCTCTTCTTGGCTTAAAATACCATCTGCGCTCTTGGATTTTTCTTGAGCAGGAGCAGGAGCGGCTGCCACTACCGGTGCAGAAGTCGCAAAAAAAGATGGTACCGGCGCAAAAGTCGCTGCCGCTGCTGGCATAGGCATTGCAGTCATAGATAATTCTGGGGTATAACGGGTTGCGGTATCGGAGGAATCGTATTTTCTGTCCACCTGATAAATAGCCATAAAATAGTCTATTGGCATTTCATAAGAATAACGGGGGTCTGCAAACACCTTTTCCCAGGCATTTTTGTCGTCAAATAACCACGGAAAAAATTGCGGCCTCATAGACAGAAATTTAGAAAAAATACAAGCACTATTTTCTATATTCAACTATTATGAAAGCCGAGTGGATAAATGCCTTTATTTTAGCAACAAGAGATACCTTCTCTAAAATGCTCAATCTTCACGTGGAAGCCAGTAAACCCTATTTATATTCCGAAACGGTGAATATGAAGGATATTTCTGGAATGATAGGCCTTTCTGGGACAATCAGGGGAGCTGTGGTTATAGGCTTTCCAGAAGCAAGCGCATTAAAAGCTGCGAGCAAGTTCATTGGCGAGGAATTTAAGGAACTAGGACCAGACGTTAGTGATGCTGTTGGCGAGCTTGTGAATATAATCGCAGGATACGTCAAGAAGTTCATACAAAACGAGAGGTTTGGAATTTCTCTGCCGTCCATAGCCAGAGGACCAAAGCACATGGTATATATGCCTAGCGGCATTCCAACAATAGTTATACCATTCAGTTGTCCAGAAGTTGGCAATTTTGTGCTAGAAGCTGCCCTTGCCGAAGGGCATAATGACTGAGGCTCAGAGTTCCTATTCTCTAAGCAATTATTTAAGTTCTGTTCAAAGATTGATTAAAAATCAAGTGCCTCCCGTTTGGGTTCACGGAACCGTGGCGAGCTTGCAG
The DNA here is from genome assembly GCA_031281345.1 of Candidatus Fibrimonadaceae bacterium. GTDB lineage: Bacteria > Fibrobacterota > Fibrobacteria > Fibrobacterales > Fibrobacteraceae > Fibrimonas. The sequence continues at coordinate 8,000 of JAITFN010000032.1, read as the reverse complement.
GAGAGGGGTAATGTAGTTTACATAAACCTTGCGGAATACGAAGAAAACTCGGTTTCTCCCAAAGCTACGCTTGGGCTTGTGGTATTTGCTTCTCAATACGCATCCCTATGCCGCAGGCTTGCAGAGCTTCCAATACCCTTTCAAATAAAAAAAGATTTGAAAATAAAAGTTCTGCTAGAAGCGGATTTTTACATTCCGCAGGGAAAATTTCAGTGCAAAATAATAGATATAGACACAACTTTCACAATAGGGGAAATAGCTATAACCAGAGGAAAAATTTGGGAAATGCTTGTGAAAGAAAATTTGCACAGAATGAACGGCGAGCTTCCTATGCCAATGTTGCCGCTAAATATAGGTTTAATAACATCTAAGAGCAGTGCGGCTTACAAGGATTTCACCTCCACAATCAGAGCCTCTGGGTATGCTTTTAACATAACAACCATTTCTGCGAAAATGCAAGGGCAAAGCACTGAATCCGATATTGTCGAAGCATTGGGTAATTTGAGGAATTGCAGAGACTTAGATATTGTTTGCATAATAAGGGGTGGTGGCTCAAAAACCGACTTGGTTTTCTTTGATAGCTATGCCCTTTGCAAGGCTGTGGCAATTTTCCCCTTGCCTGTGCTAACCGGAATAGGCCACGAAATTGACGAGTCTCTTTTAGACAAGGTTGCCCATACCCATTTGATAACCCCAACCGACTGCGCAAACTTTTTAATAGCAAGGGCAGATGCCGCTCTGCAAAGGTTGCAAACCATATCTTATGAGTTTGCAAATTTTACGCAGCTTTTCGTAAGAGAGCGAGATAAACTGAGTTACAGAGCTTTGCAAATCTCAAATATATGCACCAAAAGGGTTGAGTACGAAAAAGAAAGGCTAAACAGAAACCTGCTTGGATTAAGGCGAGGGGTTCCAAAAATAATGGATTACCAAAAGCAGACACTCAAATTATTGGAAGAAAAAACAAAAGCGGCAAACCCCGAAATTCAGCTAAAAAAAGGTTACACCATAACCAAAAACAAAAACGGAAATATTCTGCGCTCGGCAAAAGAAGCCGCCAAAGCCCCCGTATTGAAAACTGTGTTCTTTGATGGCGAGGTGGAAACGGTAAATCAGCATCCTTTACTTTACTAAATTCCCTATATGTACAATTTTATTGAATTTTTAATTACAAGCATATCTGCCAATATTGTTTACATGGCAATTCCTTTGATTCTTTTATCTGTTGTGGTATCTGCTGTTCATTTAGATAAAAAAGGGGTTCCTGTTATTTTGGTGGCTCTGTTTGCTGGAATTATATTTGGCGGGGACGGATTGAAACTGTGGCAATTCAGCGATATGAATTTAACGAATAAACTGGCTAATTTAGCTCTGGTATTTGTTTTGTTTCACGGTGGATTCTGCACAAAAAAAGAAAATTTAAAACAGGTGGCTCTGCCAGCTATTGGGCTTGCATCTTGGGGCGTTGTATTAACTGCGATATTTACCTTTGTATGCTTGCATTTTATTTTGGGGTGGGATAGAAATCTCTCTATTTTGCTATCTGTTATAATATCCTCTACCGATGCTGCTGCCATATTTTCAATTTTGAGAAAACAGTCGCTCAAAAGCAAGCTGTCGTCCACCATAGAAATAGAAAGCGCAGCCAACGATCCTATGGCTGTTTTGCTAACTCTAATTGCAGTGCAGGCTTTGGCTTCTGATGCAAGCACAAGCCTTTATTCCTTTGTGGTAGAGTTTCTGTGGAAATTTTTAGCAGGCCCAGCTATTGGATTTTTCATAGCTAAATTCGTGGTGAACCTCATAAATCGGCTCACCCCTCAAGAAAACAGCTACTATTACATAATACTCCTCTGCACCGCAATGTTCACCTACGGCTTTACCGAAGCCGTCAATGCAAGCGGAATACTCGCGGTTTTCACCGCTGGCATTGCTATGGGAAATATGCAATTTGTGCACAAGCAAGGTGTTTACAATTTTTCTTCTGCAATATCAACCATATCCAACATATTGCTTTTTGTGTTGCTCGGAGTGCTGGTTTCTCCGCACAATTGGCTTAAAGAAGGCTTGATATTAAAAGGCGTTCTGCTCTTTGCTCTCCTCTCTTTTGTTGCAAGGCCAGCCGCAGTATTCCTAGGAACAATCGGAATGAAACTCCAATTCAAAGACAGATTTTTCATAGCTTGGTCGGGGCTGCGCGGTGCCGTTCCCATTGTGCTTGCCACATATCCCATAGCTTATAACCTAGACAACGGAATGGAAATTTTCAACCTTGTGTTCTTTGCCGTTTTGCTCTCTTTGATAGTTCAAGGTGCATCACTTGGCAAAATTGCATCTCTTTTGAAATTATCTTCGCCATCTCGCCCCGAACCGCCATATAGCCTTGAATTCTTCACAAAGAACGATATGGAAATGGGGCAAAAAATAACAGTTTTCACCGTTGACTTGCCTGCACCAGAAGGTTGCAAAGGTCCTCTTATCAGAGATTTAAAACTGCCAGAAAACACGCTTTTGCTGATGATAACTCGCCGGAAAAAAGTACCCATTCTTTTTAGAAGAACTCAAAAAATTTTGAGTTTGCTGAACCAAAACACTATGAAGCACGGTGAAGAAGCAAAAATGCTTGTGGATAAAGCACAGGAAATTATTATGGAAATAAACGAAAAAAGGTATTTCCACAGCGGCGAAAATGAAGAAGAATACGATGTTTGGCAAGTACTTCCCCCGCGAGGAGATACGGTTTTGTACGGCTGGGACCAGATAACTGTGCTAGCAAAGGTAGAAGACGAAGAAAAAGTGAGAGATGCTCTGCTAAAAGCGTTTGAGAATGTGACTATCAAAGAGGGTTTGCATCGCTTTGCCGACACTGATTCCAATTTTTAATCTTCGTACGCTTTGCAGAAAGTCCTCTTTTTTTATCGTAAGAGATTAAAGCAATAGCCTCATTGTAATTTAAACCTATGCGACTGGAATCTGCTACTCTCTGCAAATTTTTTCCATACCAAATTAAAGATTGAATTTCTTTGTTATCTTTTAGCAGTGGCTCATTTTCGTTTTCTTGTTCAAACATCAAAACAGCCACGCTCAAAGGTTCTTTTTCGGAACTATCCACAGCCACCTGCGAACCAAAAAAACGCAGTTTATGACCTTCATATACTATATCCAAAAGATAGTTTTGCGCTTTGTCATCTATGAGTTTTAACTCTGCAAAAACATCTTTGCCCGTTAGCCACGTGCCAAGAGGCCCAAGCCAGTAAAAACTCCCGCTGCTATCCATTGTTGAAAACAAATCCTGCTTTAAATTTTCGTTTAGGCTATCCCCTATCGCAACTATATTTTTGCCTCTGTACCTAGCAGCGCTGGTACGTTCAAAAGCGAGCAGTGAATCTGGGGTTTGCAGCCAAATTCTAAGACCGGTGCGAACATCATTGGAATCATTGTCGTCGTTTGGCAAAACAACCATTGCGCTCAAGCTGTTATTGCAGGGAACAACCCAAACGGCAAAATCATTTATGCGAGTTAGCATAGGTGCAGGCTTATAAAATTTGCCATACCAAGTGAGCAAACCCGTTATAATAAACAAAATTAAAACCTTAATCCAGTGTAGAGGTGCCAATTTTTTACTATCTTTATCAGAAAAGCTCGGAGTGAGAAAACCCATTATGAAAAAAATAGAAAAACTACTAATATGTGCGGCATTTTTGATGCTCCCCTCTTTGGTTTTTGCAAACAACGATGGTCCCACAGACATAGACTCGCTTTTTAGAGGCAAGGAATATCAATTCCCTCGTTTGGATTCTTCCTATCGCACCAACTACAGCGAAGTTTATCACGAAAAAAGTTCTGGTAAAGAGCAGCAAGAAACTGCTTACGTTTTGCAATTTGATGCTGTTGCAAATTTTGATGCAGCCCAAGCACGCAGGGCAAAACTTCAAGTTCAAACAGGCTACGATATACAAATGATTTTTGATGCGCCTTTCTACAAACTTCGCGGTGGATATTTCAAAAAGAAAACAGAGGCCGAAGACAAAGCCAGGGAACTTTCCCTATATAACATATCTGCCTTTGCAGTTAAGGTAAAGTAATATTATCTGTGAAGGTGAAATAATTATATGCTATACTCCGGCTCTATGTTTCTATATGCTTCATCAAATATATCAACAAAGCGGTCTGTGAAAACGTGTGAAATGGAGGGGTCAAATTGCTTTCCTCCATTAAGCTCTATTTCCATAAGCGCATTCTCAATGTTAAGTGCTTTTCTGTAGGGTCTAGTTGATGTCATTGCATCAAAACTATCTGCTATTGCTATAATCCGCGCATACAGAGGAATTTGCTCACCATAGATGCCCTGCGGATATCCCAAGCCATCAAATCTCTCGTGATGGTGATAGACCACCGGAACCAAATCCTTGAAAGAGCCTACGGCTTTAAGGATATTTGTTCCTATCTCAGGATGTTTTTTAATCACTGCAAATTCTTTATCCGATATTCCAGACTCCTTATGGAGAATAACATCGGATATCCCTATTTTACCAATATCGTGCAATAGAGCAGACATTTTAAGCCTACCAATGTCATCTCCTGACAATTTCAAATGCTTGGCAATGCCTATGGAATATTCCATAACTCGGCGCGAGTGACCAGCGGTGTATTTATCCCTAGCATCTAGTGCATTGGATAAAGCCATAACCATTTCAAAATTCATAAAAAATCCTCGGAAAAATGTTAAACACAATAATAATATAGTAAACATATATGTTTAATACATAATTAAACGAGCCTCTGCCCTAAGCTTGGCACAATACATATAAATTTACTATGTTATCAATATATGAGAATATCTGCAAAAGGCCGTTATGCTCTTGCCGTTATGGTTCAAATGGCAGAGAATTACGGCAATGGGGAATACATTGCCGTAATCAATATTTCTAAAAATCTGGGTATTTCCAAGATATACCTTGAGCAAATTTTTTCGCTTTTGAAAAAAAACGGGCTTCTAAATTCGGTAAAAGGCACCCAGGGAGGCTATCATCTTGCGAGAAGACCCAAGCTAATCACAGCAACAGATATTTTATATGCTGTGGAAAATTCGCTTTTTGAAGAAACAAAAGGCTCGGCTTCTGACAAAGCACCCGAAGTTGACAAGTCCATACGCTTATTGGTTTTTGATGAGTTGAACAAAAAAATCAAAGAGACGTTGGATGGCATAACGCTTGAGGCTTTGGTATCGGAGGCAGAAAAGCATAAAATAGATGGCAAAGATATGTTTTATATATGAGGGTTATGTTTCTATATTATCTCTAGCTATGACCCCTAGTTCTAAAATATGTTTCGCCGAGCCTCTTGCAGAGGCTCTAGGCAGCAATTTTACTGTTAGTACTACGCAGGCAAAATTTGCCAATAAACTAATTGAAAAAAAATTGACCCCCCCCCCCCCCCGTTTAAACGCGGATTTTCTCGGCTCCGTTGGCAGGTTACCTTTTCACTTTCGTGGAGTTTATATGCTCCGTTCTATTCTAATTTCATCATCAACCATAGGAGAAAAACCGATGAAAAAGTCAGTGCTTGCACCCGCTATTTTAATCATTTCAATGATGATGTTCCCTGCAAACGCGAATGCGTTTTGGCTGGATGTTGTCAAGGAATTTGTGAGCGGAGGAATCAAAACCATTGTGATGCCCAAAAGAATCACAACTGCCATAGCAGAAAGTAAATCCGTTCCTGCCACCGAAGCCAAAAAATCCGGCGAGCAGCAGCCAACGCCAGAGGATATTTACCAAGCCCTCAGCAAGCTGGAGAGTATATGCAATCAGGAGTTCGCTAACAATATCCCTTGCAGCATAGGGATAGGGAAAGGTCTCTCCGTTGGCATGGCTCGCGACAAAGCCGTTGCGAAGGCACGCGTGGAACTGGCTAATACTATGGGTACTTATGTAAAAAACAATGCTCAACTAGATGCTAAATCAAATATGGACGAAGAGGGCATATTCAAAGAGGCAGAAAGCTATCTTGCGAAATCAGAGCTCTCCACAGAGCAGTTTGTCTCAGGTGCACAGCAATACCTGAGCTATACGTACATAGACGAAGAAGCCACACAACTCAACAAGGGCAAAACGGTTTATGTGACTACGGTGGTTATGGTTATCAACAAAGAACTTTTCGGGAAGGGGCTTGAAGATGTTGGCAAAGAAAAACCTTTGAGCGAGCAGATAATAAGGGAATCCAAGAAAGGAGTTATAGCTCTTGTGAGAAACATTATCAAAAAGAAATAAAATATGAATCCCCCTCTGATAAAACCGCTACTTTTTGTGCTTGCACTTGCCTCGCCTGTTTTGGCTGATTTCACGCAAGCAGATTCAGCGAAAGCCGCTGCAAACTGCAATGGCGGTTCATTTTTAAGTATCACAGTTCTGGGCAAAACTCCTGATAAAGCAAGGGAAAAAGCAAAAGCAGAAATAGCGAGAAACATAATCTCCGATATAAAATCCAATACCAAAACGACCAATTACAGCGAGGAAAAAGACGGAGTTATGAGAGAATTCAGCAAGTTTTCAGAGAAAAGCGAGATAGAGAACAATTTGACTCTACTCGGTTTCAAAGAAACAGAATCACCGAAGCGTCAGAAAAACGGCGAGTATGAACTCAAAACCTATATATGTGTTAAGGATGCCTCCAAAGGATTTTTGGAAAAACAGCAGTTTGTGGCGGATTCGCTCTCACTTGCCGCTAACATAGCACTCAGCACTAAACACCCCAAGCATAAAAACGAGGCTTGGCAGAGAACACGAATGCTTTGGGTAGAGTTTATGAAGCTGCAAAAACTGCTTGATGTCTTGGGGGTTGAAAGCCCTTATCCGGCAAGAGAAATTTATGCCAAAACAAAGGCAGATTACGAGAATTACTGTCAGAACGCAAAAGTTTTTTGGCAAGATGCAGGGAATGAGTGCTCCAAGACAGTTTTCGCAATGCTTTCAAGCAAAGTAAAGATTGAGAAATCAAAATGCTCTGACGGTTTGAAACTGAGCTTAAACTGCCTTGAGAAATGTGCGGTCTCTTCGTTGGAAATAGAATGCTCCATAAATCCTTCACTGAGCATTGAATCTTGTGGAGGGGAAAAATATTCAATGCTGAAAATCAAAGAACCAATAACTGGTTCCCATTCGCAAAATAAAAGCTTGGCTATGGAAAATTTAATTGAGAATTTGTCCAAAGCGGCTTTTTTCGGTGAATGGGAGAAAGAAATCAAGGAGTGGATATGCAAGGAATAACTTATTTGTTTGTTCTGCTGCTTGCGCTTACTGCTTTTGCCGAGCCGAGCAAAAAACTGCCCTTGCCAAAGGAATTGCAGGGGGAATTGCCTTGGTTTGCCTTTGACAAAAAAGAGGGTAATGGAGTGATAAACAACGACAATCTAAAAGAGCTTGCGAATCAGAAAAAATACCGCAAGGTTGTTTTTTCCTTTTTCGCCACTTGGTGCCTTCCTTGCCGCGAGGGTTTGAAAAGAATGAGCGAGAGTGCCAACGAGCTGAAAAAAAATGGCGTTTTGGTTGTTTTGGTGAATGTGGCTGAAAGGGGCTTGGAGAATTACAGTCGAAAAAAAATAGACGAATGGACAAGGCAGAATGGGTATTTGAAAGAAGACTGGCTGCTTGTTTTTGACAAATTCAGCAACTCGCTGGAAGATTTCGGTTTGCAAAAAAGCGGAAACGAAGAAGCACCCTTGCCGAGAACTTTGGTTACTGACGAAAATTTACGTCCGCTGATGCTTATTGGAAGTGAAGGAGATGACTATGTGCAAATTTTATTGTCTGAACCACGATTAACAGGATTAAAGGATTGACTGGATATGAGAAAACTATTTTTCTTCTTGTTATTTATTACCCTTGCCGCCTACGCACAAGAACAGAAACGGCTTGCGATACTGAGAACCGTGGATGACGGCGACCCACCGGTGGAGATTACAGACCTAAACCATTTAACCGTAAAACTACGTGAAATAG